>NZ_JBNKPP010000269.1:0-92675 GCF_050295395.1 Agarivorans sp. | reverse complement strand
CCTCGGTCTGAGTGGTGCACCGCATTAGCTATATAGCGCTTATCCCTAACCGCCATTTTCAGGGCTTTCACTACGTTGTTTGCTTTCATGTCTTCACTCAAGTGATGCCCAACTATCTTGCGAGAACCCGCATCGGTCACTAGCGACAGATAGTGCACACCTTGGTCCGATTCAAGGTAGGTAATATCACTGACCAGCACATGTTCTGCATCATGCAATCCTTCCTCTTTCAACAGGTTCGGATGCTTCTTCATCCAGTGCTTGCTGAATGTCGTTTTGGTGAAGCTTCTCTTCGGTTTAATCAGCAAGCCCTCACGCTTCAAATAAGCGAATAGCCCATCTCGGCCAAGTTTAATGTTGTGTTCAAGTAGCTTAGGCTTTATCAACGCGTAGAGCTTACGCGTACCCAATCGTGGCATATATTTACGCCAGTATTGTACCCAGTCTTTGATGACCGATAACTCAGCTCTCCGACTTTCCATTCGGGCGACCGCCTGATAAATAGATTGTCGTGAAATACCAACAGCTCGACAGGCAGCGGCTAGATTTATTTCGCTTTTGGTTTTAGCTTGCCAGACGTACCGGATAGGTACTTTTTTCTAAGACCCGCTCCGTATTCATTGTCCATGATATCGACCATACCATTGAGGATTTGGTTACGTAGCTTCTCTTCAGCTAACTCTCGCTCAAGGCGTTTGATAGTTTCGGCGGGCGTTTCTTTTGAACTAGGCATAAGGGGATGCTGAAATGGTTTCGACCAATCGAGTCTACCATGCTTTCTGAGCCAAACCAGCACAGTTGAACGACCTTGAATACCAAAACGAGCTTGTGCTTGTTTGTATGTCATTTCGCCTTTTTCGACGCGCTCTACGATACCTAATTTAAAGGCTAAGGTGTAATCACGTTGTGTGCGCTTACGGCTTGAGTTGTTTGGTGTTGTCATAAAGAAGTCCTCTTTATGTCAACGTATTTCAGGACGAGACATAGGATACAAAAAAGCCCCTGTTCCACAACAGGGGCTTTTATTTGAGCTGAAACTGACGGGCTTACGCTAAAGATTGCAGGGTCGTGGCGTCAAATAAATGTGCAAAGTGACTGTCTAAATAAAGCTCACAATCACCGGGCTGCAAACTGTAGTCGGTTGCTGCTTCAACAATAATCTTTCTACCGCTTAACTCACCTCGCGCCAACATGGTGGCGCCCAATAATTCAATATTATTTAGCTTAGCTTTTACCTTAAGCCCTTGCCCTTCTGCCAGATTTTTCGGGTGCAGATAAATATCATTGGGACGCACTCCCAGCAATACTGCCTGACCATCACTCACCTTACCCTGATATTGTGACGGCAGGGTAATACGCTGCTGTTGAATATCTAGGTAGCTTTGCTCGCCTTGCTGCTTCACTTTGGCAGAGAACATATTCATCATTGGTGAGCCAATGAAACCAGCCACAAAGGTACTGCTAGGTTGAGTAAACACCTCGTAGGGAGTACCTATTTGCGCCACCACACCCTTATCTAATATCACGATGCGGTCAGCCAAAGTCATGGCCTCTACCTGATCGTGGGTTACATACAAAGTCGTCACACCCAGCTTGGTATGCAAATCTTTGATTTCTTGACGCATTTTGCCACGCAATTTGGCATCCAGGTTAGACAACGGCTCATCAAATAAGAACAATTTAGGCGTACGCACCATGGCCCGTCCCATTGCTACACGCTGGCGTTGACCTCCAGAAAGTTGCTTAGGTTTGCGCTGTAACAACTCTTTAAGTTGCAACATATCGGCCGCCCACTCTACCGCCTCTTCGATTTCTGGCTTGCTATAACCTTGTACCTTTAAGGCAAAAGCGATGTTTTGATACACCGTCATATGCGGGTACAAGGCATAACTTTGAAACACCATGGCTAAATCTCGGTCCTTGGGGTCAATTTCATTCAGGCATTTGTCGCCCATCATGATACGTCCCGAAGAAATACTCTCCAAACCGGCTACCATTCGTAAGATGGTAGATTTGCCACAGCCCGAAGCGCCGAGCAAAACTACAAACTCACCATCGTTTACCTCTAAATCGAAGCCCTTAACTACTTCTGTTTTACCAAAATTTTTTGTTAGTCCTTGAAACGACAGTGACGCCATAGTTATCCCTCTTTACGTTGTTTTAAAAAGCTTTGGAAGTACTTAGCACTTTGTTTAAGCACACGTTGTTGACTGGCATAGTCCACATACACCAAGCCAAAACGCTTATCGTAACCAAAGGCCCATTCAAAATTGTCCATCAAACTCCAAGCAAAATAGCCTTTAAGCTCTACCCCTTCAGCCATCGCCGCAGCCACCGCATCTAAATGAGACTGGTAATAGTCACAGCGTTGTTGGTCAATTACTTGGCCATTTTCTAGCTTGTCAGCACCAGCCATGCCATTTTCGGTAATATAAATAGGCGGTAACTGATAACGCTGATTTAACTTAGTGAGTAAGTGAGTAAACGCTTCAGGGCAAACTTCCCAGCCCATATCGGTGCGCTCTACGCCGGCTAAACGCACGTGCTCAGGCCCATGGTCACCGGCTTTGATCACATGGCGGGTATAATAGTTGATTCCCAGAAAATCGATGGGCTGCTGAATAATTGCCAAATCGCCCGGCAAAATGGTGGGCCACCATAGCGGCTGCTGCTGACGGATTGCTTCTGGGTAAGTGCCTTCTACTAACGGCTGTAAGAACCAGTGAATACCCTGTTGCTCGTCAAAATCGGCGGCTTCTACATCGGCCTGATTACTTGGGTCAGCCGGATAAGCTGGGGCAAAGTTTAATACTATGCCGTGCTGGGCCTTAGGCGCATTTTCACGCATCTTGGGCAAAGCCAAACCATGGGCTAACAATAGATGATGAGCAGCCTGAAAGCCCCATTTGTCATCTTTTAAGCCCGGAGCATGATCGCCAAAGCGGTAACCTAAAAAGGCACTACAGAAGGGTTCGTTAAAGGTAGCATAACTGTAAACATCATCACCCAGCGCTTGAGTCATGATGTCAGCGAATTCGGCAAATTTATAAGCTGTTTCACGGTTCAACCAACCACCGCGGTCTTCTAGGTATTGCGGTAAATCCCAGTGATATAAAGTGACAAAAGGCTTAATCCCTAGCGAATTGAGTTTAGCGATAAGACGCTGATAAAAGGCGACGCCTTTTTGGTTAACCTGCCCTTCCTGAGGCATGATACGTGGCCAAGCAATCGATAAACGGTAAGCATCCACACCTAGTTCAGCAATTAATTCTAAATCCTGCTCCCAACGGTGGTAGTGATCACAAGCTACTGAACCATCATCCCCGTTAGCCACTTTTCCGGGCGTCGCACAAAAACGGTCCCAAATAGATTCACAGCGGCCATCTTCTTGATTAGCGCCTTCAATTTGAAAAGATGCTGTCGCCACACCAAAAATAAAATCAGAGCGACGAAATGGAGATGATTCGGGAAAAGCAAAAGACATACAAAACCTCAATAAAGCGCCTCACTGGCCGCCATTTTTCTTAAAACAAGATAACCAGCCGAACGACTAGTCGGTTACTGTTAATGCTTGGTTCAAGTGGCCAAGCATTAACACTAAGAGATAGGGAGGCCATTTTAAATAAGACCCCATAAAGCTAAAGCACGATATAGAACAACTAACTACGTGGCGCGGCGGTTGACTCCCGAACGACTAAACTAGGCTCTAATTGCACGCCATTAGTTAAGTCTTGATCCAAACTATTAAGCACCATATTAGCGGCAGCAATGCCCATCTCCACAATCGGAAAACGAATGGTGGTTAACTTCGGTCGCAAATAACGAGAGTAAAACATGTCATCGTAACCCACTACCGAAATGCGCTCGCCCGGTGCTTCATTAGTACGCGATAAAATATCGTAAACACTAATCGCGATATTATCGTTACCACATACCACCGCTGTAAAATCAATATCACGCTGAAACAACTTAGCCGCCGCTTTATTACCACCGTCTTCCTGGAACAAGCCTTCTACAATTAATTGCGGATCATATTCAATTCCCGCTTCACTCAAGGCATTGCGATAACCTTGTAAACGCTCGCGTGCATCAAGGTGAATCAAGGGCCCGGTGATAGAAGCGATTTTAGTATGCCCCAAATCAATCAAGTGCTTGGTTGCCAAATAGCCGCCGAGTTCGTTATTTAAGTAAATACACCGCTCGGCCAATTCTGGTACGTAACGGTTCAATACATAAATGTTCGGGTACTGTTTGCAGAGTTCAATCACCTCGTCATCGGTCATCGCCTGAACCACCAGCAAAATCGCATCAACTCGTCGTGAATGCAGAAAACGCACCGCTTCACGTTCTTGTTCAATATGATCGTCACCACTGGTAGCGATAAGATGCTGGCCATGCTTACGCAATACCGTTTCAATACTTTGCATCATTGGACCAAAGAATGGCCCCGACAAGGTACCTACCACAATACCAACGCTGTATGAACGGTTAGTTGCCAAAGCTTGAGCAAAAGAGTTAGGTTGATAACCCAACTTCTCCATCGCCGCCTGTACACGTTCCCGATTAACCGCAGAGACTTTATTGTTGCCGTTCATCACTCGTGAAACAGTCGCTTGCGAAACCCCCGCGAGATCAGAGACCTCCTTAATCGTTGCCATTAAATACTCTAGCCTCTCTTATTTTTAAGCGCTCAACACCGCCAGCACGAGCCCAAAAAACCCGCCCTCGTGAAAGCGCTTTCCCATAATATGACGAAACAAGGTCATTGCTGTCAAATACCTTTATATGCAGCCAAGCTGATATGTGAGCGGCTGCAAAGTTTACAATTGCCCGATGAAAGTTAGACCTGCAACCAAAAGGTCATCGGCCCATCATTTACCAAAGACACCTGCATATCACAGCCAAAACGACCGGTTTCGGTAGCCAAGCCGCGATCTTTGCACGCATCAATAAAAAACTCGTACAAGAACTCGGCTTGCTCA
Source organism: Agarivorans sp. (assembly GCF_050295395.1). Taxonomy (NCBI): domain Bacteria; kingdom Pseudomonadati; phylum Pseudomonadota; class Gammaproteobacteria; order Alteromonadales; family Alteromonadaceae; genus Agarivorans; species Agarivorans sp. The sequence goes on along the minus strand of NZ_JBNKPP010000269.1, from coordinate 87,693 downwards.
GGACTGGCTCCTCGAGAAAAGCCCGGTCTAAGCCCTTTATCAGTGTCAGCCACTAGGGTAAATTGAGATACCACTAAGACACTGCCACCTACTTGTTGTACGTTGAGATTGGTTTTTCCCTGTTGGTCGGCAAAGATGCGATACTTACTCACCTTCTCACATAATTTAATCGCCTTGGCCTGGTCGTCACCCTGCTCCACGCCTAGTAATATCAATAAGCCAGTATCAATAGCTCCGGTGGTTTGCTGATCCACCGTGACGCTGGCCTGCTTTACCCGCTGAATAAGGGCAATCATTACTCTTCCTCTACCTCTGTTACTTGATTATCTGAAGACTGTGCGTCTTGGTTAAACTCACCCAAAGCCGCGGTAATTTCTGCGCCCAATAACACCACTATCCAACTTAAATACACCCATAGGAATAAAATGGGGATGGCCGCTAGGGCACCATAAATCACTTGGTAAGAAGGAAAAGACGATACATAAAAGGCAAAGCCGCGTTTTCCCAATTCAAAGACTAAGGCTGCCACCACCGCGCCACTCAAACCATGTAAAAAGCGGATCGACTTATTCGGCACCAATAAATACAACAGGCAAAATGCGCCGATGGAAAACAGTAAGGGAACGGTTCGTAGTAAGGTATTCCAGATACCTAATAGGGTTTCATCGGCAAACAATTGAATTGAAAAGATATAAGAACTCAATGCCAAGCTGCCGCCCATTAACAAAGGGCCTAGAGTTAAAATCATCCAATACATTGGGAAGGCGCTGCGCCAGCGGCGCTTTTTGGTGACGCGCCAAATCATGTTTAAGCTATTGTCGATACTAGAAATCAGCATTAACGCCACTACGGCTAGGGCGGCAATCCCCACCGCGGTCATCTTCGAGGCATTTTCCACAAAAGCGCGTAAGCTATGTTTGACCACTTCACCTGAGGCCGGAACAAAATTGCTAAAAACGAAGTCTTCTATCAGAGTCTGAAACCCGGAAAACACCGGAAAGGCACTAATAATCGAGAAAGTCACCGCCACTAGTGGCACCAACGATAACAAACTCACGTAGGCCAAGGAGCCGGCAATCATGGTTAACTTATCGTGTTTTATTCTGTCGATTAAAAAGCTTAAAAATGCCTTGCTTTGCTGAAAAGAAAACGGCCAATTCGGCGTCTTCATGATGCGACTCATGGTTAGTATTAATCCTTTACTTAATATGTTGCTAGAATGACCCAGTTATACTGGCAACTCAAGTACAAGCCCCGATTTTAGCTCGTAATGAGGTACTTGTGGCCTGATGTTTTTTTGAACTAAGTCACATAAGGTGCTAGACTCCCGCCCCATTTCGTTTCCTTGTTAATGGATTCTATAGAAACATGTTTGAATTTCCCAAGTTTCGCGGAGCGACGGTCAAGAATGACCTGCTTTCCGGATTAACTGTGGCTTTGGCGCTGGTGCCAGAAGCCGTCGCCTTCGCTTTTGTTGCCGGAGTTGAACCTCTGGTTGGCTTATATGCCGCCTTTATGGTGGGTTTAATTACCGCATTAATCGGTGGCCGCCCAGGCATGATTTCCGGCGCCACAGGTGCCTTAGCCGTAGTAATGGTGGCACTGGTTGCTGACCATGGCGTGGAATACTTGTTTGCCACCGTAGTGTTAATGGGCTGCTTACAGATACTAGCCGGCGTATGTCACTTGGGTAAGTTTATCCGCATGGTGCCGCATCCGGTGATGCTGGGTTTTGTTAACGGCTTAGCCATCGTTATTTTTCTCGCGCAACTGGGCCAATTCCAAGTTCCCAATGCCTTTGGCGAAATGGAATGGATGCAAGGCAGTCAACTGTGGATCATGCTGGGCTTAGTCGCTATAACCATGGCGGTGATTCACTTTCTACCGATGCTCACCAGCGCAGTACCGGCCTCTTTGGTGGCGATTGTCGGCGTGACCTTAGCGGTACAGCTACTCAACCTAGATACCCGCACCGTGGTAGACTTTGTTCGCGGCATGACCGGTGACGCTAATGCCACTATTGCCGGTGGGCTACCTAGCTTCGCCATTCCCAGCGTGCCCTTCAACTTAGAAACGCTGAAGATCATTTTCCCTTACGCCATCGTATTGGCAGCCATTGGTTTGATTGAGTCCTTGTTAACTCTCACCGTGGTTGACGAAATGACCGGCACCCGTGGCCATGGTAACAAAGAATGTATTGGTCAAGGCGTGGCCAACGTCACCACTGGTTTCTTCGGTGGTATGGGCGGCTGTGCCATGATCGGTCAAAGCATGATTAACATCCGCTCCGGTGGTCGGGGCCGTTTGTCCGGCATTACCGCTGCTTTAGCTCTACTGTGCTTCATTCTATTTGGTTCGGCACTGATTGAAATGATCCCGCTAGCGGCCTTGGTAGGAGTGATGTTCATGGTAGTGCTCGGCACCTTTGAATGGGCCAGCCTAAGAATGATTAACAAGGTACCCAAAGCCGATTTCTTTGTGATTGTTTTGGTATCGGTGGTGACGGTATTCACCGACTTGGCAATTGCGGTATTTGTTGGGGTGATCGTATCGGCCTTAGTATTTGCTTGGAAACACGCCAAACACATCTATGTAACCACCAGCAGTGTTGATGAAAACCACAAGGTTTACCAATTAGAAGGGCCTTTATTCTTTGGCTCTACCGCCAACTTTTTAGAGCTGTTTGACGCCAACAATGACCCTAAAGATGTGGTTATCGACTTTGCCAACTCACGAGTCAGTGACCACTCAGCCATTGAAGCCATCGACACCTTGGCCGAACGCTACGAAAAAGCCGGTAAAACCCTGCACTTAAAACACCTTAGCCCAGAGTGTCGTAAGTTATTAACCAAGGCGGGTAGCTCAGTTGAAGTGAACTTAATTGAAGACCCAAGCTATAAAGTCGCCACCGACGCGCTAGATAACTAAACATCGCTTGGTGATTCCTTAAAACCGCTAACTGTAGTCAGTTAGCGGTTTTTTTCTATAAACAGCTCTATAACTGCATTGCTAAGCCTAAGCGAGCTAATCTCTTGTCTCCTCGCGATGAGTAAAACTGAGTTTTAACCTACTGTGACCGAAGTGGTAACTCAGGATAGTCCGCCTACATCGCAACGCTCAGTCTAGCGGGTGAAGCAAGATTTTCCGATCAACAACAAGCGCACAATTCAAGTAAACGGCATTATCCTAGGGCCATAATTTTGTTTTGCTAAATCAGCCCACAACAATAATTGGTAGTTCTCAGTATTACTAATACAACACCGCCAGCCACAGCACTCCTAAACAAAGAATAAATAAGCTAATAATTTTAATAATATAACTCGCCTTAACAGCGAAAACAGCAATGACGCTTTTATCAGCTTATGCTAGATTAATAAGGTCTTCGTAACCCAAGGTATACGCGTGTTAAATACCACCTTAAGCAATATAGGCTTGGTGATATACGTCCTGCTGATTACCCTTGTCACCTTTCAAGTGATCCTAAAACGCAGAGCAGTAGGCGTCACCCTTAGCTGGTTGTTATTGATCTTTGTGTTGCCCCTATTTGGCGTGATTTGCTATCAATTATTTGGCGAGCGCTACCTTGGACGACTTCGCGCCAAACGCGCGCGCATGATGGAAGTTAAATATAAACAGCGCATCGAACAATTTAGCCGCTCCCCCCATGCGGTGCAGCATTCAGGCTCAACTCAAGCAGAGCCTTTAAATAATCTCACTCGTCGTCTGCTTGGGCTGCCCATTTTGGGTGGCAATAAACTACAAAACTTTCAAGACTCGTTAGCCACCTTACAGCAGCTATGCGCAGACATAAAACTTGCCCAGCACACTATCTACATGGAATTTTACATAGTGCAGCCAGGCGGGCTGGTTGATCCGGTATTGCAAGAACTGGTAGCGGCAGACAAGCGAGGGGTAAAAGTCTACCTATTGGCAGACTCGGTAGGCTCAAATCAATTCCTTAAGTCATCGCTGTGTAAATCACTAAGGAAACAAGGTTTAAACATTGTTGACGCGCTGCACGCCAACCCAGTGCGGATGTTATTGCAACGCGTTGATTTAAGATTACACCGTAAAATCGTCGCCATCGATCAGCGTATCGCCTATAGCGGTTCCATGAACTTGGTCGATCCTCGCTACTTTAATCAGCAGCGCGGCCTAGGCCAATGGGTCGATCTAATGCTAAGGGTAGAAGGGCCTGCCGCACTTAATTTGCAAGCGGTCGTGGCCTACGACATTGAGATGGAAACCGGATATGCCGCCATCGAACAGCTGGATTTAAACCAAGTTCAAGTCAGCTATGGGCAGCAAAAAATGCAAATCATGCCCTCGGGGCCGGGGATCTTTGGTGACCACGTGATTCAATTGCTACTGTGCTCTATTTATGCAGCGAAACGGCAAATCGTACTCACTAGCCCCTACTTTGTTCCCGATGAAAGCCTACAGATGGCACTGGTAACGGCAGCTAGCCGAGGGGTAGAAGTGATTCTAATTCTACCGGCAAGAAACGATTCCCGCTTGGTGCGTTACGCCAGCCACTCCTTCTATCAGCAACTACTTGATGTGGGGGTTAATATTTTTCGATTTAAGGGCGGCTTGCTACATACCAAAAGCCTATTAATAGACCAGCAAATTGCTCTGGTGGGTACGGTTAACTTAGATATGCGCAGCTTTTGGCTCAACTTTGAGGTGACCTCGATTATTGATGACCCCGCCTACGCCGAAGATCTGTATCGAATTATTCAAGACTACCTAAAACAAAGCAGCCGCATCAATCCCATCGCTTGGCGAAAACGTCCCATCTATCACCGCCTCATAGAAAACGTCATCCATATTTTTAGCCCGCTGTTATAGGCTAAAACTTCGCCAAGCAACAGCATAAAGCCGCCAAAATCCTGAAATAAAAATGAAATTTTGGTAAGCTTTTCATACCTAAAGCAATGCGCCAAAGCACAAATCAAGCAATGAAACATTAAAATTGGGTGACCACTTACTTAAAAGGCTATCTAATTAACCTCCGAGTTATTAGTCGATTCGAGCTAGCTAAGCTTCGTGAATCAGGGAATAAAATAAGGTTTTCCAGTGAGCCATCAGCAGCAGAGCAGCATTGCCCCTCGTAAACACGCTTATTCAGCTTCCTCAGTGAAACAACTGACGCTGATGCACCAGGGCGAAGTGCTTGCACAACGCTATCAGCGTTATTTTCAGGCCAGTATTGCCTGTGATGAGCATGACTTACGCAATATTTTCCAGCTACGCCATCGAGTGTACTGCGAAGAGTTTCAGTTTGAACCAAGTAATGCCCTACAACTAGAGCGAGATCAATACGATAGCTACTCTCACTTTTGCCGAGTACAACACCTCAATTCGGGTTTAGATGCGGGTTGCCTAAGACTGGTTAATCCGAATAGTCAGCAAAGCCTACCCTTACTGGATGCTTGTAGTTCGGCGATTACCGATCGTAAGCTGCACCCTGATAATTTTGCTAAAGAAGATATTTGTGAAGTATCACGAGTGGCCTTAGATGGCTTGTTTCGTCGCCGTCGCATCGATCAGCAATATGGCGCTAGACCTTCTGGAGTCGGCTTAGATCGCTTTAGTGATAAAGAACTGCGCACCTTTCCCTACATCAGCATCAGCCTATACCTAGCCGCATCGATCATCGCTGAGCATAGCGGAATAAAACATGCCTATGTGATGGTAGAACCCAAACTGGCACGCAGCTTGTCACTATTTGGCATCAAAATGACTCGGGTCGGACCCGATATCGATTATCACGGTATCCGCGCCGCTTATCACATCACCATTGAACGCTTTCAAAGCTATTTACCGCTGCTTTATCAACCCTTGTTTGAGCTGATCAAGCAAAATATCCATGCCAGTATGGGCTTATTGCCCCACCCGAACTGAGTCAGGACAACGGTGTAGCGCTTAAATCCTTGTAGGGCTCATTGCCTCGCCCCTTTTTAGTGCATTAAAAAAGGCAGCCTAAGCTGCCTTAATCTTGCTGATTCAAGTTCCGCTTAAGCTTTAGGCGGACGAGAAGCACGTTTACGTTCATTTTCGGTTAAGTGGCGCTTACGAATACGAATATTCTGAGGCGTCACCTCAACTAATTCATCGTCATCGATAAATTCTAGCGCTTGCTCAAGCGTCATCACAATCGGTGGCGTTAGCACCTGTGCTTCGTCTGTACCGGAAGCACGAACGTTAGTTAATTGCTTACCTTTAAGACAGTTCACGGTAAGGTCGTTATCGCGGCTGTGAATACCCACAACTTGACCTTCATACACTTCATCAGCATGTTTGGTGAATAAGCGGCCACGCTCTTGCAAATTAAACAAGGCGTAAGTCAAGGCTTTACCGGTAGCATTAGAGATCAATACGCCGTTTTGACGCTGACCAATAGTACCGCCTTTGTGTGGACCGTAATGATCAAAGGTATGGTACAACAAGCCAGAACCCGAAGTCAGGGTCATGAACTCGGTTTGGAAACCAATTAAACCGCGAGAAGGGATCATAAAGTCCATACGCACACGGCCTTTGCCGTCTGGTGCCATATCGGTCAACTCACCCTTACGTAAGCCAATTTGCTCCATGATGCTACCTTGATGCTCTTCTTCCACATCAATGGTCACCACTTCATAAGGTTCTTGTAACTTGCCATCAACGGTGCGAAGAATTACTTCTGGGCGTGATACCGCTAGCTCAAAACCTTCACGGCGCATGTTTTCGATAAGAATACCTAGGTGCAGTTCACCACGACCCGATACACGGAACTTATCTGGATCATCAGTTTCTTCTACACGTAGGGCTACGTTATGTACTAGCTCCTGCTGCAAACGCTCCAAAATATTACGTGAAGTCACGTACTTGCCTTCTTTACCGGCAAAAGGAGAAGTATTTACTTGGAAGGTCATGGTCACAGTAGGTTCATCAACTGACAACGCAGGCAAAGCTTCAACATTGCTTTGATCACAAATAGTGTCGGAAATTTTCAACTCACCCAAACCAGTGATAGCAATAATATCACCCGCATTCGCTTCGGTGACTTCGTGACGTTCTAAACCTAAGTAACCTAATACTTGACCAACTTTACCGTTACGGGTTTTACCATCGGCACCCACTACGGTCACTTGTTGATTCGTTTTCACAGAGCCACGCGATACGCGCCCCACACCGATTACACCTACGTAAGAGTTGTAGTCAAGCTGAGAGATTTGCATCTGCAAGCCTTCACCACTTTTCGCTTCAGGTGGTGCAACGTTATCAACGATGGCTTGGAACAAAGCTTCCATGTTGTCGGTTTGTACGCCCTCTTCAGAGCTAGCCCAACCATTCAGGGCTGAAGCGTAAACCACTTGGAAGTCTAACTGCTCGTCAGTTGCACCAAGGTTATCGAATAAATCAAATACCTGATCCATTACCCAGTCAGGGCGAGCACCGGGCTTATCGATTTTGTTAATCACCAAAATCGGTTTTAGACCTTGCGCAAACGCTTTTTGAGTTACAAAACGGGTCTGTGGCATTGGGCCTTCTTGGGCATCTACCAACAATAATACCGAATCAACCATAGACAATACGCGCTCTACCTCACCACCGAAATCAGCGTGTCCAGGAGTATCAACGATGTTAATGTGGTAATCATTCCACTCAATCGCCGTATTCTTGGCCAAAATGGTAATACCACGTTCTTTTTCAAGATCGTTTGAGTCCATCACTCGCTCTTCCGCATCTCCACGTGTTTGGAGAGTGCCCGATTGCTGCAATAACTTGTCCACCAAGGTAGTTTTACCATGGTCAACGTGAGCAATAATGGCGATGTTTCTTAACTTATCTAGCACGGCTTTCAGCCCTTCATAAAGTGAGGTAAAAAGAAAAAGTGCGCTATTGTACATATAAACGACAAATTCTCATAGTTTTAAGTTGATCACGGTTTCTAATCTGTCCGATTGAGGTATTATGGATAGGGCTAACAACTCAATGCACCAACATGGACAAACAAAGCACCACAATAGTGCACAGATTTGCACTATATTGATGCCTGTGGCGATAAACAAACCGAATATCAAAGCGTTACGTCTTGGCATAGTTTTAGCTTGATGCAAAACAACGACGATTACTCGTAAAAATAAATACTAATTAAATCGATTGAACCATCAATTTTGATGACACCGGAGGTTAAAAACATGTCTGCAGAAGTTTTAGCTTTGCTTAAAGAGCAAGAAGTTAAATTTGTTGACCTACGCTTTACTGATACAAAAGGTAAAGAACAACACGTATCTATTCCATCTCACCAAGTTGACGAAGATTTCTTCACCGACGGCAAAATGTTTGATGGTTCTTCAATTGCCGGCTGGAAAGGCATTAACGAGTCAGACATGGTATTGATGCCTGATTCAAGCACTGCGGTACTAGACCCCTTCACAGAAGAAACTACACTAAACATCCGTTGTGACGTGTTAGAGCCTGCAACTATGCAAGGTTATGATCGTGACCCACGTTCTGTAGCTAAGCGTGCTGAAGAGTACATGCGTGCTTCTGGTATTGCTGATACTGCTTACTTCGGTCCAGAGCCAGAGTTCTTCCTATTTGATGACGTTAAGTACAAATCTGACATGTCAGGCTCTATGTACAAAATTGATGCTGACGAAGCTAGCTGGAACTCAGACAAATCTTTCGAAGATGGCAACACTGGTCACCGTCCAGGCGTGAAAGGCGGTTACTTTCCAGTAGCTCCTGTTGACTCTTCTCAAGACATTCGCTCTGCTATGTGTCTTGTTATGGAAGAGATGGGCCTAACTGTTGAAGCTCATCACCACGAAGTAGCAACCGCTGGTCAAAACGAGATCGCAACTAAGTTTAATACCATCATCGGCAAAGCTGATGAAACTCAAATCCTTAAGTATGTTATCCACAACGTTGCTCATGCCTACGGCAAAACAGCAACCTTCATGCCTAAACCTATTGTAGGTGATAACGGTAGTGGTATGCACGTTCACCAATCTATCTGGAAAGATGGTCAAAACTTGTTTGCTGGCGACCTATACGGCGGCCTATCTGAAACTGCTCTATTCTACATTGGCGGTATCATCAAGCACGCTAAAGCATTGAACGCGTTCACCAACGCTTCAACTAACTCTTACAAGCGTTTAGTACCTGGCTTCGAAGCCCCTGTTATGTTGGCTTACTCTGCGCGTAACCGTTCTGCTTCTATCCGTATTCCAGTGGTTCCATCTCCAAAAGCACGTCGTATCGAAGTTCGCTTCCCTGACCCAACAGCTAACCCATACCTAGCCTTCGCAGCTATGTTGATGGCTGGCCTAGACGGAATTAAGAACAAGATCCACCCTGGCGATGCAATGGACAAAGACTTGTACGATCTACCAGCTGAAGAAGCTGCAGCGATCCCACAAGTAGCGACTTCTCTAGAAGATGCATTGAAAAATCTAGACGCAGACCGTGAGTTCTTGACTGTTGGCGGCGTATTCTCTGATGACTACATCGATTCTTACATCGACTTGAAATCAGCTGATATCGAGCGTCTAAACATGACAACTCACCCAGTTGAGTTCGAAATGTACTACAGCGTTTAATAAAACGTTACTTAGCTTGAAAAACCCGCTTTAAAGCGGGTTTTTTTATTGCATTTTCATGGGATTACGCCCACCTTTAGCAACAATTAGGAGGAAGTGCGATGAACAAATGGTTGATAATATTACCCCTGCTGCTAGCGTCAATGACGGCAAGTACAGCAGACACCATCTATCAATGGGTAGATGAAAACGGCATTACCCACTTTTCCGACCGCCCTCAACAAGGGGCTACTAAGCTCAAGGTCGATGTGACTCCTCCTGCCACCAGCGGCCCTTTAGTTAGCCCAAGGCAAGCCATTAAAAAACCAAAAAAAGCCGTGAAAGATCAGGTCAATATAACCAACCCAAGCCATGAACAAACGGTTCGAGATAACCAAGGTCGGCTCAATGTTCGCGCCACAACCCAACCCGCCCCCTTAAATAACATGGGCTTCAAATTAATTTTAGATGGTATTCCGCAAGGACAGATCACCCCAATAGCTAACTTTCAGCTCACCAATATAGATCGGGGTGCACACACTATTAAAGTGCAGCTAGTCGATGAATCGGGCAAGAAAATTGCATCGTCTAGATCTATAACAGTATTTATGCACCGCGCTAACGCATCAGTAGGCGGAGCAACGGCAACAGGGGGAGGTTAATCAACCACTCTCTGCTTTTTAGGTTTATAATCCGTGCAAGCGCACCAAATTAGTGCGCACCATTCAGGAGAGAGTAGTGTTAGATATTTCTGGATTAAAGCGCTTAGTACTAGAGAACCAAGTTACCGCCATTGTGCTACTTGATGTTGCGTTAAAGATCCAATATGTCAATGCCTCAGCCGAACAGCTACTCGGCCAAAGCGCTAAGCGCCTGATTGGCGAACCACTAGATATGCAGGTCAAACATAGTTCGCTTGAACTTAGCAAACTCAACAGTCTTTGTAGTAATGGTCAAAGTTTTACCGACAACGAAGTTACCTTAGTTTTTGATAGCCACCATGCCTTAGTCGAGCTTTCTGCCACTCATATTGTTAACGGCAAAAAGAATTTGTTGATGCTGGAAATGCGGGCAATTGGCCAGCAAAAGAAAATATCTCAAGAACTCTACCAACACGCTCAGCAACAGGCGGCCAAAGAATTGGTTCGCGGACTGGCCCACGAAATTAAAAACCCCTTGGGCGGGCTACGCGGCGCAGCACAATTATTAGAGAAAGAACTAGTAAACCCTGAGTTAAAAGAGTTTACCGGCATCATCATTGAGCAAGCAGATCGACTACGTAAATTAGTTGATCGCCTATTGGGGCCACAGCGCCCAGGCACCCACGAGTTACATAACGTACACTCGGTGTTAGAGAAAGTTCGGCAACTGGTTAAGCTCGACCTACCAGCAGGTATCACCGTAGAGCGCGACTACGACCCCAGCATTCCCGACTTCGAAATGGACCATGAACAATTACTGCAAGCTTTTCTGAATATTGTTCAAAATGCGGTACAAGCCTTAGGGGAAAAAGGCGGCATCATCAATATTATTACCCGTACCGCCCATCAAGCCACCATTGCCGGGCAGCGCTATAAATTGGCTGCGGAGATCCGCATCGTTGATAACGGTCCGGGGATCCCAACCGAGTTACTTGATACCCTGTTTTACCCGATGGTTACTGGGCGCGAAGGGGGTACCGGTCTCGGTTTATCCATCTCACAGAATTTAATTAATCAGCATAAAGGGAAGATCGAATGCGCAAGTTGGCCAGGCCACACCGAGTTTACTATTCATCTTCCACTACGACGTTAAGGAAGTACTAGCATGGCAGCAACAATATGGGTGGTTGATGACGATAGCTCAATTCGTTGGGTCTTAGAAAAAGCACTTAAAACCGCGGGATATGACTGTTTAAGCTTTGCCGATGGCGAAATGATGCTTCAACAACTGGACTATGAGCAACCCGATGTAGTGATCTCAGATATTCGCATGCCCGGTATGGATGGCTTAAGCCTACTGGAAAAAATTCAAGCCCATCACCCCGATATGCCAGTAATCATTATGACCGCACACTCTGATCTCGATAGCGCCGTAAACGCTTACCAGAGAGGCGCATTTGAGTATCTTCCTAAACCTTTCGATATCGATGAAGCGGTGGCCCTTACTGAGCGAGCAGTGACAGTATCTCGCGAACATAAAGGTAATAAGGCCAATAACAAACCCAGCTCTCCAGCACCAGAGATTATTGGTGAAGCCCCGGCCATGCAGGAAGTGTTTCGCGCCATTGGCCGCCTTTCCCGCTCGAGTATTTCAGTGTTAATTAATGGTCAATCGGGAACCGGTAAAGAGTTAGTCGCCCACGCGCTACATAAGCACAGCCCACGCGCCAGCGGCAGCTTCATTGCGCTGAATATGGCAGCCATTCCTAAAGATTTAATTGAATCAGAACTGTTTGGTCATGAAAAAGGTGCCTTTACCGGGGCCAACAACATACGTCATGGACGATTTGAACAAGCCAACGGCGGCACCCTATTCCTCGATGAAATCGGCGACATGCCACTAGATATTCAAACCCGTTTATTGCGTGTCTTAGCCGATGGGCAATTTTACCGGGTAGGCGGACACTCACCGGTACAGGTAGATGTGCGGATCATCGCCGCAACTCACCAAAACTTAGAAAAGAAGGTTACCGAAGGCGATTTCCGAGAAGACTTATTCCACCGTTTAAATGTCATTCGAATTCACCTTCCCTCACTCTGCGAACGCCGTGAAGACATTCCCGCCTTAGCTAAGCACTTCCTTGAAATTGCCGCTAAAGAGCTAAATGTTGAAAGCAAGCTGCTACATAAAGATACCCAACGCTTTATGATGCAACTCGCTTGGCCGGGCAATGTGCGTCAATTAGAGAACGTCTGCCGCTGGTTAACCGTCATGGCCAGTGGCCAAGAAGTGTTACCTACCGACTTGCCACCCGAGTTAAGCCAACCGGTGATAACCGAACCGGGTGAAACAAGCGATGCGAACTGGCGAACCCTACTGAAAAGTTGGGTATCTCAGCAACTGGTGTCAGGACAAATCGATATTCTTAGTGAGGCCATGCCCGACTTTGAACGAATCATGCTCACCACCGCCTTAGAACATACTCACGGACACAAGCAAGAAGCCGCTCGGCTATTAGGCTGGGGACGTAATACCCTCACCCGTAAACTAAAAGAGCTAGATGTAGAAGCCTAGGCTTCAAACAGCATTAAAAAAGGAGAATCTTGGTTCTCCTTTTTTAATGTCTGCAACGGCATTAATCAGCTAAAAGGGCGCTCTTATACTTACAGCTTTTCTGAGGGCACACTTCGCGCTTACCAGCTGCAGTTTTTTTCACTACCAATAACGTCCAACCGCATTCAGGGCAAGGCTTAGCCAAGGGCTGATCATTCACCGCGTAAGAACATTTTGGGTAGGCATCACAGGCATAAAAGGTTTTCCCATAACGAGATTGCCTAGCTGCTAATTTACCTTTGTTACACGCTGGACAAGTTATATCAGGAGTCGTTGGTGCTTTCGGTTGAGCCGATTCAATATGCTGGCAAGTAGGAAAGGCGCTACAGCCAATAAACATGCCATAACGGCCCTGACGCAGCATCAACTCTTCTCCACACTCTGGACAAACAGTGCCAGGGAGTCGCTTTTCTAAGGAATGGTCTTGTTGATGAAGTGGCCGGCTATAATCACAGCGCGGATACTGGCTACAACCCAAAAACGGGCCTGACTTACTATTACGATGCTGCAGTTCACCACCGCATTTGGGGCAAACATCGTATTCTTTTTCTAAGGCGTGCTCATGGGCAGTAAATAATTTAGGGTCGATCTTAGACATGCTTACACCTCGTTAAACTGTGCTAAGCATAACAAAATAGTAGAAATAGGCTATTGATTAGAAGCAAGAGCAGCGTAATAGCAACAAAGCGGCTTGGCACACCGCTAGCTAGCGGCGCGCCTTATTAAGCGACTAGGGTGAACTAGTGAAGTGGTCCATCCCCTAGGTCAAACAACAATTCTTCCATCTGCTGATAGGCTGACTCACTGCCGGGAACATTAAATAGCACCATTAAAATGACCCATTTTAAGTCTTCCAGCTCCAACTCTGGCCCATCTAACTCCATCACTCTATCGATCACCATCTCGCGAGTCTCGGCATTCAGCACTTTCATTTGTTCCAAGAACAATAAAAAGCCACGGCAAGATACGTCCAACTTGGTAATCTCTTGGGCGGTATACACCCGAAGTGAAGGGAGTTCAGAAGGATTTAAATAAGGCTGCTTGTCGCTATCTTGCAACGAAGCAAGTTGCTCCAACCAATCTAAGGCCTTATAGATTTCTTCTTTATGAAACCCCGCCCGACTAAGCTCTTCAGTAAGCTCATCGTGATCCATCAACAGTTCTACATCACTATGTATGTAGGTTTCGAACAGATACATGAGGATATCAAACATAGTTAGTTCCTCCTCAGCTTGACGTAACCACCTGGCACAACGGCCACAACACCCAATATCTCAAGCTCAGTTAGCTGAGCCAGTACAGCATCAACAGGTTGTTGAGTGCTTAAGACCAAATCATCAATTGAAGTTGTCTCATAAGCTACGTTATCCAACAATTGACGATAAGGCAAATTTTGTTCCTGCATATTTTGCTCCATTCCCGGAGAAAGGGGAATAGGCGTTTCAATAAATCCTTCAAGCTCTTCTATAATATCGGCCGCCGAGGTGACTAATTTAGCACCTTGTTGGATCAGGTAGTGGCAACCCGCATGCAAGGGGTCGTCAATTGAACCCGGCACCGCATATACATCACGCCCCTGCTCGGCGGCATAATTAGCGGTGAGTAAGGAGCCACTAGGCAGGCCAGCTTGCACTACTAATACCGCCTTACTTAAACCACTGATAATTCGATTACGCCGTGGAAAGTGGTTAGCCTTAGCGGCGGTTCCCGGCCAAAATTCGCTCACTATTGCTCCTTGTTCGGCAATTTGGTGGGCTAATTGCTGATGGCGCTTGGGGTAGACTCTATCAAGCCCGGTTGCCACCACCGCAATGGTCGCGTCAGCTCGCGCCTGCAAGGCTCCTTGGTGGGCAGCGGCATCAATCCCTAGAGCCAAGCCACTGGTGATGGTAAACCCTTGCACGGCTAATTGTTGCGCAAACATCTGACTATGACGTAAAGCCACCACACTGGCATGACGGCTACCGACAATCGCTAGTTGGGGTTGCTTTAATAAAGCTGCATTACCACGAACAAACAACAGCAAGGGCGGCCGCTGAATATTACGCAAACATTCAGGATACAAAGCGTCGAAGCAGCCGATAACTTGGCAGCCAGACTCGGCCAGCCAACTAAGGGTATTATCGATACGGTCTTGATTAGGCTTTAAAAAAGCGGATATTTGCTGGGAATTAAACTGCCAGCCACGTAACTGTGATTCGCTGGCAGTAAACAAAGCCTCAGTACCTGTGTGAACCAATACCTCTTGTAAGCGCGCTAAAGAAAGGCGCGGTACCCCGGCTAACAGCAGGTACTGAGCTACCGATAACTGAGGTAGCAACTATAGGTTCTCTACCAAGTACTGAGGACGAATAGTCACTTTGCTGTCGGTAATAATGGCATAACTGAGTTTTTCATAGGTTTTAAATACCATTAATTCACCCACTTTCTCGTTAGGTAGAGTGACGTTCTCTTGCTCATCATTGAAAGCCCGGTCATAGTGATTAGCCATATCCTCATAAGCTTTGCTTTTCACTTTATCTATTACCACTTTACCCGGCTGAGCAATCGCAAACATATCTCCCGGCGCTACCTTGTCGCGGCTGCCTTTGTTAATAATCACCACATCGTAACGACTCATTACCGAAGTATCACTTGCCGCCGATAGGATGTAGCCATTGTCGTCCAACTGTTTGTTGGTGGGCACAAAATAGGCAGGCAGGCGATCTTGGTCTGGTAAGGGCAGAATAATGTCGCCTTGATTAATCTCTTTTAAAACCTGAGTCACCTTGAGTTGGCTAATATTGTTGTCGTGCAAACGTTCAGATACCGCCACACCAATAAACTCCAGTTTCTGGCCCAATTCTTCTTTAGTTAGAGGATCATGATATTTATTGGCCAAACGATACACACCAAAATACTTCCCAGGAGCCAGCTGGCCGCGCGCATACATGGCTCGCCCAATTGCAATACGCGATTGCGCATCATTGTCGCCCAATACGTAAGGCACGTCTTTCAACATGTCATCATCGGCAATATGGTCATGAGACAGAAAAGCACTAATGGCGGCTAAGTTAATCGTCGGGATCGGTTTAGTTTTTTCTTCAATATGTGTCTTAGGGCTAATCTTAACGATGCGTTTACGCACTAAGCGCGGTTCACCGTTTTCGTAGATTAGGCTCAAGCGATCGCCTGGGTAGATTAAATGAGGGTTTTCAATTTGCGGATTGTACTGCCAAAGGCGCGGCCATAACCAAGGTGAGTGCAAATAAAGTTCTGAGATATCCCAAAGAGTATCCCCTTTTTTAACCACGTAAACCTCGGGGAAATCCTCTTTAAGTTTCAAGGTGTCGGCGATGACGCTTCCCACTAGCAACAACAAAGAGGCCCAAAGCCAGACTATTTTTTTCCCTTTCATAGTGTCTCCCAGCGACATCCCTTATAAGCAAAGCTGTTTTTTAGTCACATAAATGACTAGAATTACCAACAATCTATCAAAACCTGATTAAAGACAGAAGTTATGGCTGTACTTGAAGTATTGCGTTTTCCTGATGAACGCCTGCGTACTATAGCGCAACCCGTTAATAATATTGACGATAATGTTAGAACTATAATCGAAAACATGTTCGAAACCATGTATATGGAAGAAGGAGTTGGTCTAGCTGCGACACAGGTCAACATTCACCAGCAAATTGTAGTAATAGATGTATCAGAAGAGCGCAATCAGCGACTCGCCCTGATCAATCCAGAAATCCTTGAAGCCGATGGTGAAGCCCTCAACGAGGAAGGCTGTTTGTCGGTGCCCGAGTACCGAGCTCAAGTGCCAAGAGCCGAGAAAATCAAGGTCAAAGCACTGAATGAAAATGGTGAAGAGCAGATTTTCGAAGCCGAAGGTTTACTGGCGATTTGTGTGCAACATGAATTGGATCATCTGAAAGGCAAGTTGTTCATCGATTACCTTTCTCCACTCAAGCGCCAACGCGTAAAAACCAAGCTAGAAAAACTTGCTCGCCGCAAGTAACTATTCAACCAATTGGAAATCAGCATGACGCCATTGCGGATCATTTTTGCAGGCACGCCCGACTTCGCAGCGCGCCACCTCGCAGCTTTAGTCGATAGCGAACATCACATTGTGGCAGCCTATACCCAGCCAGACCGTCCGGCGGGGCGCGGCAAAAAGCTACAAGCCAGCCCAGTAAAACAACTGGCGCTAGAGCACGACATAACGGTGTACCAACCAGAAAACTTCAAAAGCGAAGCGGCGCAACAACAATTAGCCGAGCTGAATGCCGATTTAATGATAGTGGTTGCTTACGGCTTGCTGTTGCCTCAGATCATCCTAGATAGCCCACGCTTAGGCTGTATTAATGTACACGGCTCACTGTTGCCACGTTGGCGTGGCGCAGCCCCGATTGAGCGTGCACTATGGGCCGGTGATAGCCATACTGGCATAACCATTATGCAGATGGATATTGGCCTCGATACCGGTGACATGTTGCTGAAAAAAGAAATTGCCATAGAAGCCACTGATACCAGCGGTTCGCTCTACCACAAACTGGCTGAAGCGGGGCCCCAAGCGTTGATTGAGGCGGTTAATGGCTTGAGCCAAGGTAAACTGGTGAGTGAAAAACAAGATGACAGCCTCGCCAACTACGCAAAAAAACTGTCTAAAGCCGAAGCCTGTATCGACTGGCATCAACCCGCTGAGTTTATCGAGCGTTGCATCCGCGCCTTTAACCCACGTCCCGTCAGTTACTTCATGGTAGCCGAGCAAAACGTTAAAGTATGGCAAGCCAGTGTTCAGCCCTTAAGCCAAACTGCGCTGCCCGGAACCATAGTTCAAGCCGATAAACACGGTATTGTAGTGGCCACCGCTGAGCAGGGCCTACGTTTAGAAACCATTCAATTGCCCGGCAAAAAAGCCCTTGCCGCTGCCGATGTGCTAAATGCCCGCAAAGAATGGTTTCAGCTGAACAGCGTATTGGAGAGTAATCATGGCTGAACAGCCAAGCAGCAAACAACTTAGTGCCCGCGCAGCGGCCGCCAGCATTCTTTTTCAGGTGGTCGACCAAGGGCAGTCCTTAAGTCAGATGCTGCCTCGAGTGCTGCCTCAGGTTGTCGCCCGCGATCACGCCTTAGTTAAAGAACTTTGCTTTGGCGTATTACGCTGGTTGCCACGCTTTGAAGCCATGCTGCAGCAGCTCATGGATAAGCCCTTAAAGGGAAAATCACGCCGCGGCCACTTCTTGCTAATGGTCGGTTTATATCAACTGTTCTACATGCGAGTGCCAGCACACGCTGCGGTTTCAGAAACCGTTTCGGCCACTCATGCACTAAAACTCCATTCACTAAAAAAACTAGTAAATGGCGTATTACGTAATGCCGAGCGCCAAAGTGAGCAACTACTCACCGCACAAAATGGCAACGATAGCCTGCTCTACTGCCACCCCAGTTGGCTAAGTAAACGTCTCAAAGCGGCCTATCCAGAACGCTGGAGTGAGATCCTTGAGGCCAATAACCAACACGCCCCCATGTGGATCCGCGTGAATGCCTTGCAAGCTCAACGCAGCGACTATCAGGCAGAGCTACAAACGCTAGAGATAGCCAGCCAAGCCGCTACATTGAGTGAGCAAGCTCTTTGTTTGGAAAAGGCCCAGCCAGTACATAAGCTGCCCCGTTTCGAACAGGGTGCTTGTTCAGTACAAGACGGCGCAGCCCAACTCGCAGCCAGCTTATTAGACGCCCAGGCCGGAGAGCGGATACTAGACGCTTGTGCCGCGCCAGGCGGAAAAACCTGCCATATTCTCGAACTGCAACCCAAACTCGCCGAGCTAGTAGCGGTAGACAGCGAAGCCACGCGTCTGAAACGGGTGGGCGAAAACCTCAGCCGTATTGGCCTACAAGCCAAACTGATTTGCGCCGACGCCAGCCAACCAGAGCAATGGAACCAGCAGCCCTTCGATAGAATTTTGCTGGATGCGCCCTGTTCCGCCACAGGAGTGATTCGCCGTCACCCCGACATCAAATGGCTTCGTCGCGAGGCCGACATTGAAGAGTTGGTAAAACTGCAAGCGGCCATTTTAAAAGCCCTTTGGCAGCAGCTAAAACCCGGTGGTATGATGCTCTACGCAACCTGTTCGGTACTGCCTGACGAAAATAGCCGGCAAATCGCTGCTTTTTTGCAACAAACTGATGATGCAGAGCTAGTGCCGATTAACAGTGACGAAACAATCGCACAACCCGGATGGCAACTTTTACCCGGCGACAATAACATGGATGGTTTTTACTATGCGCGACTTCGTAAAACACTCAGCTGAGCTTGCCTTTAGGACATCCAAAGGTAACACTACAAAATTCGCCATAAACGCTTAAGGTATTGTTAGAAAATGAAAATCATTATTCTTGGAGCAGGGCAAGTGGGTGGCACGCTAGCCGAAAACCTAGTAGGTGAAAAATCAGATATTACCCTTGTCGATACCGATCAAGATCGCTTACGGGAACTACAAGATAAGTTTGATTTGCAGGTGGTGTTTGGCCATGCTGCCCACCCCAACGTATTGCGAGAAGCCGGCGCTCACGACGCCGATATGTTGGTAGCAGTCACCAATAGCGACGAAACCAATATGGCGGCCTGCCAAATTGCTTATACCTTATTCAATACCCCCAACAAAGTTGCACGGATCCGCTCTGAAGAGTTATTAGCCGAAAAGGACGCACTGTTTTGTAACGAGGCGGTGCCTCTTGATCACCTGATTGCTCCTGAACAACTGGTGACAGATTATATTAGCCGCTTAATCGATTATCCCGGAGCCTTACAGGTGATGGAATTCGCCAATGGTCGGGTCAGCTTGGTTGCGATTAAAGCCTACTATGGCGGTCCCTTAGTGGGTAACGCCTTATCGGTATTACGTGACCACATGCCCGATACCGAAACCCGGGTTGCGGCCATTTTCCGCCAAGGGCGCGCGATTCGTCCCCAGGGCACCACCGTTATCGAGGCCGATGACGAAGTGTTCTTCGTTGCCGCTAGCTATCAGATTCGCCAAGTAATGGCCGAGCTACAAAAACTAGAGAAACCCTATCGCCGGATCATGATTGTAGGTGGGGGTAACATTGGTGCCGCCTTAGCCAAGCGTCTAGAAAGCCAATACAGCGTTAAGCTGATCGAGCACAACCAGCGCCGCGCCGAGCAATTGGCCGAAATGCTCAACAATACCATCGTATTCTGTGGTGATGCTTCAGACCAAGAGTTACTCAGCGAAGAAAACATCGAACAAGTAGACGTATTTATCGCCGTGACTAACGACGATGAAGCTAACATCATGTCGGCGATGCTAGCAAAACGCATGGGTGCCAAGAAGGTGATGGTATTAATCCAGCGTGGCGCCTACGTCGAGTTAGTTCAAGGCGGCACTATCGACATCGCCATTTCACCTCAGCAAGCCACCATATCAGCCTTATTAACCCACGTACGTCGTGCCGATATCGTTAACGTTTATTCTCTACGCCGCGGCGCCGCTGAAGCAATTGAAGCGATTGCCCACGGTGATAGCAACACCTCTAAGGTGGTGGGGCGCAGCGTAGGTGAATTAAAACTACCACCTGGTACCACCATTGGTGCGGTGGTGCGGGATAACGAAGTGGTTATCGCCCATGACGACACCATGATCGAGCAGGATGACCACGTGGTGATGTTCTTAGTGGATAAGAAATTTATCCCCGAAGTCGAACGCTTATTTCAGCCAAGTCCGTTTTTCTTATAGGCTCTACCGCTATGATGATAGCCAACGACCTAAAACCGATCCTATTTGTAACGGGTTTGGTTTTGTCAAAATTGAGTCTGCTGATGTTGGCTCCGCTGGCCATGGGTATGGCCTACGATGAACCGGGCTACGTTGAATTTTTTTACACCATCATCGTGACCCAAACCGTTGCTTTTTTAATGCTGCGCTGGGGTAGGCAAGCTCAATTTAACCTTTCGGTGAGGGGCATGTTCATGCTCACTACCAGCGTGTGGCTAATCGCTTGCCTGTTTGGCGCTCTACCGCTTTATCGCATCGACCATATTAGTTTTACCGACGCCTTTTTTGAGACCATGTCGGGGCTTACCACCACCGGCTCCACGGTGCTTGCTGGACTCGATGAGATGCCCAAAAGTGCCTTGCTGTGGCGCTCTATGTTGCAGTGGTTAGGCGGCATTGGCTTCATCGTATTAAGTGTGGCCATTTTGCCCTTCTTAAATGTGGGTGGCATGCGCTTATTCCAAACCGAGTCTTCCGACTGGTCAGATAAAAACACCCCTAAAACCAAAAACGTCGCCAGTAATATGCTAAAGGTATACCTATTGCTGTCAGTATTCTGCGCTGTGGCCTATCACTTTACTGGCATGAACTGGTTTGAAGCCATTAACCACGCCATGACCACCATTTCCACGGGGGGGTACTCGACCTCTGATGAATCAATGGCCCACTTCAGCAACGCCAGCCATTGGGTAGGTAGTGCCTTTATGTTACTGGGAGGCTTGCCCTTCCTATTGTTAGTACAATCGCTGCAACACCGTGATCTTCACTACATTTGGCGAGACGCCCAAGTACGCGGTTTTATTAGCTTGATAGCCGTAGTCGGCGGCATGATGAGCGCGTGGCTATGGCTACATGGCACCTTCTCTTTTGAAGATGCGCTGCGCATCAGCATTTTTAATATCATCTCCATCGTTACCACCACCGGTTATGGTCTGACCGATTTTAGCCATTGGGGCAACTTTACTACGGTGTTGTTTATCTTCTTAATGCTAGTCGGGGCCTGTTCTGGCTCAACATCGGGCGGGATTAAAATATTTCGCTTCCAATTAGCCAGCGGCCTATTCACCCGACAACTGCAACAATTGGTCCATCCTCGTGGCATCTACCCTCACCGCTACAATGGGCGAGTGGTTAGTGAGCAACATATTCGCTCCTTGGTGGCATTTATCTTTGCCTTTTTCTTTACCTTAATTTTACTGGCGAGTGGTTTGGCTCTGTTAGGTTTAGATCCGGTTACCGCACTGTCTGGTGCAATGACGGCACTGGCCAACGTAGGACCCGGTTTGGGTAGGGTGATAGGCCCCGATCATAACTTCCATCTACTGCCCGACTCAGCCAAATGGTTATTGTCTTTTGGCATGTTGTTAGGACGCTTGGAAGTATTAACCGTATTGGTATTGTTCCTACCCGCTTATTGGCGTTATCGGTAAGGCTGGCGCCTTGCCTTGGATAGGTAGGGGTTTACCAGCCACCAAAACGCTAAATAACTAAAGTAAATAGCAATAATGATGGCTTTATGCTGATTGACCCCACTATCGACCTGCTCAAAATCCAGCCCACTAAAGTGGCAATACAGCCACGTGATCACAATCAAGCTATAAATAATGGAAAAGCGCCATAAGGTCAGCAACAGCGATAATAAGGCCCCCCACAACATCGCTAGCGCTCCTAAGCAAATAAGCCTAGCGGAGAACGACTAAACGCTACCGCTAACAGCTGAGCAAAAACAGCAATAGCGGCCATGCCAGCGAATAATCTTACCCATTGATTAGGCGCGCGTTTTAGGGCAAATATTCCCAACACAATATACAACACCAACAACACCACTTTGGTTGTTAGCCAAGCTTCGACAAAAGGATACTGTTGCAGCATCATGCATAAGGCGATGGCCGCGACCAACAAAGCCGTATCCACTATATGGGGAAGTACTTTTAACCAAGTTTTATTTAATAAGGGAGAACCGAGCAAAGCCAAGATCCAGCGAAACATAAAGCCGAGAATGCTGAGCATGGCTAAACTCATATGTAAATGCTTCACCACTGGATAATATTCAAGCATAGCTTTCCTTGTTAATTTAATTTGATATTTTAGGCCCGACCAGTGTATTGACTTGCTTAGCAGACCACAAATTATTTTTATTTATTAACATTTGGACAACAAAGTGTAGATTGTTGATTAACAAGAGGTTCCCGTATAGAACCCAGCCTGTGGTGGTACTTTATTAAAACCGCTTAAAAAACCATCATTAATAACGTGATCCAGATCTCTTGGGAAACTGAAGGAACTATGGGAAAGTGTAGCCGCGTTTATATCTTTTCATTAACAATTGTTGGAGCCACGCATGTCAGAAGTACCAAGTTTGCTCCCGGCCATCGACATCCTGATGTGCCATACTGGAGCATCATTTTTAGATGCATGCCAAGAGTTAGGTGTTGATCCAAACGAAATCGCTGAGTTCAACCCTGTGTCGCCCAGCGAAACCAGTAATAATTAATATAAAGGCAGCTTTGGCTGCCTTTTTGCTGACCAAACAACATGTCTCTCTGACCCAATCAAAGCTGATTTGCCAAGTTTGTTTCGCCTTCGGTTAAATTATGCATAGCCACGAATTAATACCGCAGCAACTACTAGCCTTGAGCGTTTACTCCCCTTAAAATTATTACCACAGTAGTCACTCGCCACTAGCCGTAATCAGCGAGGAAAGGATGTCAAAACTATATCGAGTTAATTTTATCTGTAACGGAAAAACCTACGAGCTCTACGCCAAACAAGTACAACAAAGTGGCTTATTTGGTTTTATAGAAATTAGTGAATTTGTATTTAACAGCCGCGCTCGGGTAGTGGTTGATCCCAGCGAAGAAAAGTTAAAAACAGAGTTTGCCGGAGTGGAGCGCACCTACCTGCCGATGCACAATATTCTAAGAATTGACCAAGTCGACAAGTTAGGCACGGCTAAAATTCACGACGGCCCATCGGTGATGCCCTTCCCCTCGCCTCTGTATACATCCAAGCCATGAATAAACTCACTATTGACTGGTTTAAACTAGAAGCTCAGTTTAACCATCCGCAGTTACTGCGGCGCTGGTTAGAGGACTTTCTCGCCGGCAGTGAGCAAGAGCAGGCGCTGCTGCAACAAGCACTGTTTAAAAAACGCAGCTCCCCGGCTCTGGAACTACAGTTGCAAGGTGTAGCGGCCTTGCTATGTAGCCCTGCCTTACATTACTGCTTACAACAATTAAAACAAAGTGAACATGCACAACAGCCGTTACAGCAATGCTGGCAGGTTTACCAAGAGCTCCTAATCGAAGTGGCGCAAAAGCTAGAACAGCCCATCTAGGGCGGTTCTAGTTAAGCTAAAAACAAAGGGGAATTAAGCATCCCCCTTTTTAACCAACCTTAAACTAGGGCTTTTTCAGCCACTCGCCGCTGGGGCTTTGAATATAGGCTCCGGTTTCACTGCGTTCGATGGCTTTCTTTCCAGCTAAAATAGCCACTTGCTTCGCGTCTAAGCCATTCTCTAGGGCGATTTGTCGGTATTTTTCTATACGCTTTTGATTGATCTGTTCAACCAGTTGTTGCACTTCAGACTGATGACTCACTACACCTAACAAGCCGTTAGTTTGTTCGCCCACCCAGCCCTTAGTTTTTGCTTCACCCAAATCGATTGCCAAGGCCGAAAAGCTTAGGCTCAACAATAAGGCAATTAACCACGTTTTGCTGTTCATCATTTACTCCTAAAACAATCCGCTTTCATCACTAAATAAGTCGTCCAATTGCTTATCCACTCGGACTCGAATTTCGTGATCAATTTTGACATTTAAATTCACCGTGATCGGCTTATCCACCGCCACTTCAACTTTGGGAGTACAGGCCACCAAACCCAAACTTAACGCGAGGGTGGCACAGAGTGTTCGTCTATCCATTGCTGTAGTTGTCCTGACAATTGATCGCCAATACGCAAGCTGCGTAGTAGCTGGTAGATGTTTTCCTGATGACGATAATTTAACGCCACCGGCCGCGAGCTCACCTTGGGGTTACGCCCATAAAGTTTTACCTGCATGTCTAGCTGCCCATCTTCGGCAAAATCAACATTGGCTGCAAGTGTTTCATAGTCAAAGTCTTCTAATAAGCGTAACGCAAAATCCAAAGAAGGATGCTGGGCTTTTAAGGCCGCTAAAGACTGGTGACTCAGGGTAATCTTGCCAGCCGGCTCCACCACGGCCAATTCCCCCGCCGAAATCGCCAAGCCGTGCTGGCTCAAATGGATGGGCAAACTCCCCGATACCGAGCCAGCAACACTTAAACCTAACTCGGGATACAGCGCCACCAACTCGGCCAGCTTTAGTCGCTGTAAATTCAGTACTGCCTGAGTGGGAAAGTCCAAATTTAAAGGACTCAACTCGGCCTGCCCTCCCAATAGTGAGAAGTGCGCTTGGCTTAGTTCAAGCCCAGCTAACTCACCTAGCGGCGCGGCTTGCTGCTGTTGCCAACGGGCGGTTAAATGGCTCAGCGGAATACCCACATCCCAAGTTTCTAGGCTCAGGCTGCCAGAGTGCTGCCAGCCCTGTTCGGGGCGATAGCTAAAATCGCCACTTAAGCGCCCGTCGCTCAAGCGTTGCTCTCCCCATAAGGCATTCAGCGAATCCAGTGATACATGCCCCCTTAACAGCCCGGCCTGCCAAGCAAAATTAACTTGTCCTGCCCCTGAGAGTAGTTCAGAGCCAGCCAAAGGATAAAGATGGCGCTGTAACAGCGGCAGTTGCTTAGCGTTTAACTCCCCTTGCACGCTGAGTTGCGGCTCCAGTTGCCACTGCCCTTGGCCGCTGGTTTGCCATTGCTCAATTTCGACTTGCCAACGGCCAGCTTGCAATAGCCAACGACTGGCCGGCACCCGCCATTGGGCGAAATCAAACGGCTGGTTATTCACATGCAACTGCCATTTCTCCCAACCTCTTAATTGGGCATTCACATGGCTGGCTAACTGCGGCAAACTAATACTGATATCGAGCAGCAAGTCATCAAGACTAGTCAGTTTAAGCTCTAGTTCCAACGGGCCATAGGCTTGGGCAGCACCTAAACTGGGCCAAAAGGCGGCAAGCGCGGTAACTAAACTCGGCTGTAGTTGCCCACTTAGCTTTAACTGCTGCCGCTGTGGCTGCAGTTGTATAGTGAAATGGCTACCGTCGTCCCCGTGCCACTGCACCAGCCAGTGTTGCGCCTGTTGCCTAAAGCTCAGTTCGCCTTGAATCGATGTGGTGGGGTTAAGCTCAAGCTTAACCCGCTTTACCCTTACTTGACTGGCAGGCAAACTCTTGGCCCAATCTTCCAATTGGCTAAACAGTTGCAGTATGGGGGCTTTAAACTCCGCCAGAGAGGCTAATTGAGTGGGCGTTTGTGGGGGGCTAATACAAGCCAAATTGATATTTAACTGCTCCAGCTCAAACTGCAGAGGAAAGCCTATCAATTTAAGCCCACTAAGGCGGGTTTGAGGGCAGCCTTGCCACTGTGCATCGGCTACATCTGCCAGCAAGGCAGGATTAACTGCGCTGCTGGCCTGCGCACAGCAAGCTAACAGGCAGCTAGCTAAAGCGCAGCTACGCAGTAGACTTCGCCACGCTAATATTACCTTGCTATGAGCTTGCAAATTGACTGGCTCCTGCCCTGTTTTAACAGCTTAACTACGCTAACTAAACCCAGCATAACAAGCAGGCCCTGCTCAGGCTAATAGTTTTCTTGGCTTGACGGATTGGCAAATAAAGATAAAAACTTAGTAACTAAAGATAAATAAAAACGATATTGGTAACGCTTAACAGCAGGGAGTACAAGGATGCCTTGGTGGTGGTTTATAGTAATGGCGCTAATTGCAGCCATGGTGGTCTATCAGTTATGGCTGAATGTTCAACAACGACGTTGGGATCACCAACAACCCATGCACAAACTTTGGGTTAGGGTATCCAAACTGGAAGAACAGCCGCTAACTCGCTTAACTAAGCATAACGAAGGGCATCAACTACGTTGCCGTTACTTTGTAGAATTTACGCCCTTAGAAGGTGGGCAGGCTCGGCGCTTCGCAATAAAGCGCAGCCAATATCAACAGTTAGACCAACATTTACGCGGAGAACTCACCATTCAAGGTTCGCGTTTAATCCGTTTTGAAGTGGGAGAACCACCCTCTGATGGCACCATTGAAGGGTAATAAGGCCACCAGCAACCCGAGCCCAATCAACAGCGCCCCCCACGCATGGTAGGCAAATAGCTGTTCGCCCAATAAACCCAAGCCCAATATCGCACCAAATAACGGCATTAAATGGATGTATTGACCAGCGATGCCGGCTCCAACCACTTTCACCCCATAATTCCATGCTAAATAGGCCAACAAGGACGGAAAAATCGCCACATAAGCCAAGGCCCATAGGGTATCGTGAGTTAATGGGAAGGCCGCCTCTGGTAAATTCAGCCAATAAAATGGACTCAGCACCACAGAGCCAATCACCAAGGTGCAACCTAAAAAGGCCGCCCCACTTAGCTCACTGGGTTTATAACGCAAACCTATAGAATACAGCGCCCATACCATCGAAGATAACACGATCCAGCCATCACCGGCATTAATGCGCAGCTGGCTTAAGTGCTGCCATTGCCCCTTCAGCAGCAATACCAATACCCCTAAAAACGACAAACCAATGCCCAGCCCCTGGCGCAACGACATTTTATAACCCAAGCACAGGCTACTCAGCAGCAAAATAAAAATCGGGATCATCGAGTTAATAATTAAGGCATTAGTGGCGGTGGTAGTTTGTAAGCCGATATAGACACAAGAGTTAAAGCTCACTACGCCCAAACAGGCTAAAACGCTAATCACCAACCAGTGGCGAACAATCAGCTCACGCTGGCGCCACATGCTAGAAAACACCAAGGGTAAGGCGAGCAACATGGCTAAGGTCCAACGCCAGTAAGATAATGACATTGCAGGGATTTGTTCTGAAATGTAACGCCCGGTGATAAAATTTCCAGCCCAAAATAGCGGTGGCAATACCAACAAACCATAGGCTAACAACCTTTCCTTCATAAAACCTTTCCTTTGCCCTCTGGACGTCAAGCGCTTTGGGCTGTTAGGGTATAGCATCATGGATGTTTTTGCAGTACTATCCGGCACGCGTTGAGAGCGCTTTCTAAGATATTTTATTTCATGGATAACGATCAATGAGTCTACTTGAGGCCATTAATGCAGGTTTACATGTTACAGCAATCATTTTGCTAGCAGGTGCCCTGTACTCAGAAGCCTTTTTGTTCCGTAGAGGAATGACCCAAGATGATGTAAAAAAGCTATTGCTGGCCGATGCTACCCACGCTTTTTCCACGGTATTGATCTTCACCACCGGCGCGTTGCGGCTGTTTGTTTTTCATAGCACCGACCGTGTCTACATCGAAAATCCCTTTTTTGCCTTAAAAATGCTGCTGTTTTTTATCGTGGTACTGCTGTCGCTATATCCCTCATCCACTTTTTATCGCTGGCGTAAAGCTTTAAAACAAGGCAAACCTTCGATGATTAGTTATCGCCAGCACTCTTCGGTTATTTGGCTAATTCGTTTAGAATTAGGCGTATTATTACTGATCCCCATGCTGGTAACTCTGGCCCGCGCTGGCTTTGGCGAGTAAACAAAGCTAGCTAAGCGCAACCACGCTAACAGTATGCAAGCAACGAGAGGTGGAGCTTTTGCACCATGCGCCCTATTCATTTACTAGCGAGCAGCTCTTAGCCGAAAGCTATAGTCAAAGCATTGAGCCGTACTGGCAGCAATATGCCGAGCCCGGCAGTTTTAAGGGTGTAAATAATCTCACTATTCACTACCTAAAACTCAGTGCCGCCACGCCCACTAATAAGCTGATTGTATTATCGCCCGGGCGTACCGAAGGCTATTTAAAGTATACTGAACTGGCTTACGACCTCGCTCAGCAACACTACGATGTATTAATTATCGACCATCGCGGCCAAGGTTTATCAGACCGGGAAACCGCCCGCCAACAGCCCGGTGATGTCGCCAGCTTTCAATACTATGTAGACGACCTAGCCAGCCTGATTCATCAGCATTTAGCCACACATAACTATCAGCATAAATTTTTATTAGCCCATTCCATGGGGGGAGCCATTGCGGCGCGTTACCTTGAGCAACAGCCTGCCGATTTTAATGCCGTGGCATTATCGGCCCCCATGTTTGGGATTAATCTGGGTGCCGTACCTAAGCCCATAGCCGCCAGCTTAAGCCGCACCATCCACCAACTAGAGCAACGCTTTAAGCGAGGCCCCTACTACGCCCCAGGCCAAAAAGACTATCGGCCTAGTAGCTTTGCTGCTAACCACCTCACCCACAGCCAAGCCCGTTACCAACAGATGCTGGCGGTGTACCAACGCCACCCGCAAATCCAGCTGGGGGGGCCAACTAATCGCTGGTTAACAGAAAGCTTTAAGGCCATGCAACTATGCATTAACAACGCTCACAAGATCACGCATCCACTACTATTATTACAAGCAGAGCAAGATCAAATTGTAATGGCAGAAGGGCAGCGTGACTTTTTTCAAGCGCTAAATTCTTCGTCGGCAGCTGCGAGCCAGTTTTCCATTATTACTGGTGCTAAGCACGAGATCATGTTTGAGCGAGATGCGATCCGTAATCCCGCTTTAAGCAAAATTCTCGACTTCTTCGCGCAGCATACTAACGAAGGTTAAATCCGCAGTATCAGGATTAACCAAGGAGTAACTATGTATCAACTCATCGCTAGCGACCTCGATGGCACTCTACTCAATCCCGACCATCAAGTGTCTGAACATACTCTGCAAACCATTA
The DNA here is from genome assembly GCF_050295395.1 of Agarivorans sp. Classification (NCBI taxonomy): domain Bacteria; kingdom Pseudomonadati; phylum Pseudomonadota; class Gammaproteobacteria; order Alteromonadales; family Alteromonadaceae; genus Agarivorans; species Agarivorans sp. The sequence goes on along the minus strand of NZ_JBNKPP010000269.1, from coordinate 58,242 downwards.
CCCGTTTGTATCAGCAAAACGTTAAATTTTTAATTGCCACTGGGCGACACTACATCGACGTTTGTCCGATTGCCGCGCAGTTTGATTTTCCGATGTATTTAATTACCTCTAACGGCGCACGGGTGCACAACCGCGAGGGTGAAGTACTCTACCGCGCCGACTTAAAACCCGAGGAAATCGAAACCATTCTTAAGCTCAGCCGCAAATACAAGCTGCACCGCAACATCTACCACGAAGACAACTGGTACGTAGAAGAAGAAAACGAATACGTTCGCTCGTTCAACAAACATTCTGGTTTCGACTATCAACTCGTCGACTTTGATAAGCTAGAGCACGAACACATCTGTAAGCTGTTTTTCGTAGCCGATCACGAGATACTGCTGGAGCTAGAAAAAGACCTAATAGCAATTTTTGGCGACAGCCTCAACATTACCTTTTCACTGCCCGACTGCTTAGAAGTAATGACTGCCAAGGCCAACAAAGGCGAAGCCCTAAAAGCGGTACTAGAACAAAAATCCATTGCCCCTGAACATTGCATTGCCTTTGGCGATGGCCTAAATGATAAAGAAATGCTTACTTTGGCCGGAAAAGGTGTGATCATGGCCAATGCGCATGACCGCTTGAAGTTGACATTACCTCATTTAGAACAAACACTTAGCAACAAAGAAAACGGCGTAGCCGAATATTTAATCGGCACCTACGATTTGTAGCAAATAAGGGAAAGGAAATGAGGCTTATACAACTACTTGGCTCGGTGATTATTGGCAGTATTACCATAGCGGCGTGCTCGTCTAGCCCCCAGCTCACTCCTTCCCCGAAAAAAGTAGCGCCGGTGAAAGTGGCGGCCAAGCTCAACCCCGCCACTCCATTAAAAGGACAACTTAGCCTTAAACAGCAAAGCGCCATCTTCACCCCCTGTGGCGGAGATACCCAATACTGGGTGGAATTATCAGCCAGCGACCGCCAACTGCTACAGGGCTTTGCCCAACCCAGCCAGGCCTATGCCGAATTTAGCGCCCGCTTTGACAATGTAAGCAAACAGGCGCCACAAGCCGACTACCCGGCCAAAGTCATCCCTCTAGAATGGCACTATGTGGCGGCCGAAGGGCCGGGCTGTAAGCAAGAAATTAACGAGCTCAGCGCCTGGGGAAATGAACCCAGCTGGCACATCGACATTCAAGAGAATCAGATTAAACTCTCCACCCTATCCGGTTCGGCCAGCAAAACCATTAGCCGCAGCGGCATTAACCAAGGTTTACACTACTGGCAATCGGGTGATGAATTACTGCTAGAGGTAAAACAACAACGCTGTTTAGGTAGCATGGTAAATAGCGTGTACTCTTACACCGCTAAGCTCAATTACAAAGGCAAAAGCTATCAAGGCTGTGCCCGCCGCCCCTTTACACAAGATATCGCAGAGTTGGCTGGCTATTATCAGGTGAAGCTGCCCAGTGCGTCAGGCTCGGGCCGCGTGGTGGATCTTAGCCTCAACAGCGATTTCAGCGCCGAGTTACACAGCACCTATCTTGAACAAGACAAAACCTTCACCGAAAAGGGCTATTGGTTTCCAGTAAATGCCTCACAACTCATATTCACCATTAGTCAAAGCCGCCAGCAACAAATTAAAAGCAGCATGGTATTTAACTGGGATGGCCGGCTATTGAAATTGCAAAACCCAGAGCAACACCAGCAAGGCAGCGCTGGCCTGAACATGATGAAAATGAGTGGGCCCGCTGTGGCTGTGACCAGCCCCGCCAACAGCTATACTGAACGTAGCTTCGAGCCCGCCAGCCTTATCGCCAGCAGCGACTACGACCCACAAGTAGAAGCCGCCCTTAAGCACTACTTCAAGTTGCATCGCACCGAATTAAACGGCACCAAATACCAATGGTGGAAATTTGATTTAAATGGCGATGGCCAAGACGAAATCATCACCTATGTAGACTGGTGTGGTAGCGGCGGCTGTAGCCTGCTGATTTTTGAAGGACACAACAATAGCTGGCGCTTCTTAAGCAAAACCACCTTAGTGCGCACACCCTTCTTCTTAGCTAGCTCCAGCCATGCGCGCTGGCAAGATTTATTGCTAGAAGTGTCCGGCGGCGGTGCTAAAGCCAGCCTGCGCTTACTGCGCTTCGACGGTTTAAGTTACCCACTCAACCCCAGCATGCAGCCCGAAGCACCACAACCCGCGCCTCTCAGCGGCGTGACCTTCCACGCCGAAGCCTTTGGCCAAGGTGCGGGTCGCGCCCTAAAATAAGCCCCTGCTACAGCGCTGGCTCCTAAGCCATGCGCAGAGTACAATGCCCCTGATTTTTCAGGGGCAAGTTATGACACAGCAATTCGACGTAATTATTATTGGCGCAGGCGCCGCCGGCTTAATGTGTGCGGCCACCGCGGGCTATCGCGGCCGCTCGGTATTAGTGCTAGATAATGCCAAAAAGGCTGGTCGAAAAATTCTTATCAGCGGTGGCGGCCGTTGTAACTTCACCAATACCCAAGTTGGCCCCGAAAACTACCTATGTAGCAACCCCCATTTTGTTAAGTCGGCTTTAGCTCGCTACCCCTCTAGCGACTTTATTGAGCTGGTAGAGCGCCACGGCATTAGTTACCACCAACGCGACCACGGCCAACTGTTTTGCGACGACAGTGCCAAAGACATCGTAGACATGCTACTCACCGAATGCGACTGGGCGGGAGTGAGTATTCAACTGCGTAGCGAAATCTTCGCCATCAGCCAAAACGACCAACAAGGCTTTAGTGTGCAAGCGGGCGGCCATAGCTACCAGGCAGAATCCTTAGTCATCGCCACCGGCGGGCTGTCGATGCCTAAACTAGGCGCCACCCCGTTTGGCTATCAAGTGGCCGAGCAATTTGGCTTAAAAGTATTACCCACCCGCGCCGGCTTAGTGCCCTTTACGTGGCATAGCGAGCAAAAACAACGCTTTGAAGCCCTCTCTGGTATCGCCGTGCCCAGCTGTATTACCGCCGCCAATGGCAAGCAATTTAGCGAAGCCTTGTTATTCACCCACCGCGGTTTATCGGGCCCAGCTATTTTGCAAATTTCCAACTACTGGCTGCCCGGTGAGGCAATTAGCATCGACCTGCTGCCCAAGCAAGATGCCCTCGCCCTACTGGAACAAGTGCTGCAACAGCACCCCAAGCAAAGCCTAAAAAATACCCTCAGCCAATGGTTACCCAAACGCCTAGTAGAAGCGCTATTTGAGGAAAATCTGCTCAGTAAAGCGCTTAACCAACTCGGCCACGGTGAGCGCGAACAAATCGCTGCCAAACTAAAAGGCTGGCAACTAGTAATGAATGGCACCGAAGGCTACCGCACCGCCGAAGTCACCCTAGGCGGCGTAGATACCAACGAACTCAGCTCTAAAACCATGCAAAGTAACAAGGTGAAAGGCCTCTACTTTATCGGCGAGGTGATGGACGTAAGTGGTTGGTTAGGCGGCTTTAATTTTCAATGGGCCTGGGCCAGCGGCGTCGCCTGCGGGCAAGATTGTTGATTATTTTGATAAAATTATAACGAAGACAAAATTGTATTTTTTTGCACATCAAAATGCTTAACAGTATGATAATTAAAGGTTTAATGTTGTCTTCGTTTTGCTGACGTAGCATTAAGTATGAACTTAAAGTACTGAACGATACTGCTACTCTTATATTCATTTACCTTGTTATTCTTCGCGCAAAAATTCACTTTGTCGAACCGCTGATAGCGCTGAAGCCTTATGCTCTAGAAGGTTTGGCTGTATAAACCTATAGCCCTGCTACAACGCTCTTTGCTTTCAGCCAAATTAACAACAATTAAGCCTGATCAGTTTTATCACTCGAAGTAACTCGTGTTCTATAGCCTCGGTAGGCTCAAACCCAATGTTTAATCGTAGACAATCTTGATAACGCTCTGAGGCGGTAAACCAAGGGCCAATACGTATGTCTAGCCCTGCCTCTTGAGCGGCGGTGGCTAAGCTAGGCGCATCTAAGCCTGGTATTTGCAGCCAAAGCACCAAGCCCCCCTCTGGTTGAGTTATACAACTACCTTCAGGCAAATGCTGCCCCAAAAAATTTAAATAATGTAACTTGTTTTGGCTGAGTTGATAGCGAGCTCGACGCAAATGGTTTGCATAGGCTCCCGAGTCAATAAAATCGGCAACCACATGCTGAATAAACATGGGTACGCCAAGCATACGTTTAATAAACGACGGTAAAAATAGTCCGGGCTTACACCAACCTAAGCGGTAACTTGGTGCTAAGGTTTTAGAAATAGAGCCGCACCATATAACATAACCACTGGTATCATAATACGCCGTGGGTAATGAGCTTTGTTGATGGTGGGGTAACTCATAATAAACATCGTCTTCAATAACCGGTACTTGGTATTGCTCCGCCAGCCCCGCTAGTTTTATCTTCTGTTCTGCCGTTAAGGTAATGCCCTGCGGATTCATATGGGTAGTACAGAACAGTCCAGCCTGAATCTCCCCACGCTTTAAGTGATGCTCTAGCCTCTCAAGGTCGATACCGTCTGCTGTAGAGGGAATTTCTATCAGCCGCAGAGATAACTCAGACAACAACTCTAACAAACCGTTATAACAAGGCGAGCTCATTGCCACCGTATCGCCGGGTTTGGTGCAAACCAATAATGCTGTTTTTACTGCGTCCATACAGCCATGGGTAATCACCAGCTCATCACTATTTATAGGAAACCCATGTTTACTAAAGTGGCAAGCGAGCGCTTGCCGTAACAACGGCTCCCCCTGCAGCTCTGGGTAGTCGCTAAGCGTATCGGTTATACGCCTCATCACTCGTCGCATGCTGCGGTCCAGTTGTTGGCGACTGAGTTTATCAAGCTGCAGGCGTGAAGTACCTAAGGGCCCTTTGGCTATTGCTACTTGCTCAACTTGGCTTTGGGGTATAGCGACTTGACTAGAAAAGGTTCCCCAAGTGGGTGAAGAACAAGCTGGCGGATAGTCGGCAATAACAAAACCCGACTGAGGACGAGCAATAAGCCAGCCCTTCGACTGAAGCTCGGCATAACAATTTACCGCTGTAGAAACACTAATATTGTGCAGCAGGGCAAACTGGCGCAACGACAACATTGTGCTTCCCGGTGTGAGCTTGCCAGTCTGTATGTCGTTAACGACTTTTTCCGCTAGGTCTCTAAATTTTGCCATGTTCACCAACAACTGTATTGGAAAAATCAGCAATAATTGTATCTGTACTGAAACTATACCGTAAAGCACAATTTCTGTATCTGTAATCACTGAGATAGAGCGATGCGAGCTAAAGATTTGGTACTGATTATTACTGTTATGGTCATTTGGGGCTGTAACTTTTCGATGATAAAACTGGGCGTTAAAGACTTTGATCCCTTGTTAATTGCAGCGGTTCGTTTCTTATGTGCGACTTTTCCAATGATATTTTTTATCGCTAAACCCAATGTTAAATGGCGTTATCTGCTTGCTTACGGGCTGGTATTTGGCACAGGGATCTGGGGCATGGCTTCAAGCTCTATCACCCTTGGGCTGTCATCTGGGATGGCATCGGTATTGCTTCAACTAGATGTATTAACAACGGTATTTGTTGGAGTGCTGCTTTACAAAGAAACTCTTTCGGCGAGAGCGGTGGTGGGTATTTTAATTTCGCTGCTAGGGCTTACCGTTTCAATTATATACACCAACGGTAACATTACTGGGTTAGGTTTACTTTGCATAACGGTTGCCGCTATTTGCTGGCCGTTGGCTGGGGTGATCATACGCATGTCGAAAACGCGTTCAGCATTCGCATTTAACATATGGGGTATGTTGTTTGCGCCTATCCCATTAATTGCTTTAAGTGTGGCATTCAATGGCTGGGACGTTATCAATGCCACCTATCAACAATGGAACAGCAACGCATGGATGTCGGTGTTATTCCAAGCCTATCCCACCACTTTGTTCGGTTATTGGGTTTGGAACAAAATGGTTCTTAAATACCCGATGAGCCAACTGGCACCATTAACGCTATTGGTATCGGTATTTGCCTTGCTAAGTGGTTACCTTGTATACGGAGAGCAGCTTACCGTGCCCCAGTGGGTTTCCTGCAGTGCCTTTCTTATTGGTATTGGCTTGGTGTTATATCCGAGTAAACAGCAACCTCAAGTTCCGGTTAATCACTTGAAACGTTCTTATGAGTCATAGGGCGTATTTGCCCTATCAACATATAGTGATTAAGACCCGAACAAAAAAGCAGGCAAACGAAGAACTTATTTGATGAACTCAAAAGTCACAAAAATAGCGTATTTTGCTAGATGCACTGATTAAACCATCTCGCGATCCACTCAGCGAGATTTTTGTTACTATTAACAAGATATTGCACCACCTAGCTAGATGAAGAACAACAGTTTTTCCAACTGGCAGGTGATGAGCGACACAAAAAACAACAATTAGCTCATGTCTATATCGAAGCAATGGCCGGCTAAAACAGCTTACAAAATTAAGCTTTAAAGGGAGGCACATGTTCATCATCAAATATTATCTGCTTAGCTCGTTACTCTCGCTAATCGCGGCTATTTACATTCCAAACCCGGTAATCAGTATACTGCTATTTTGGATTGCGCTTTCCTTGGCCTTAGTGAGTATCGCTTACCTGTTTGATACTCCATCTATTTTCAGGAAGAGACAAGACGGTAAAATTGTTTGGTGGATCCGCTGGGCTTTTATTCCCTTCTTACTGGGGGCGAAAATCTACAATGCTTGGCAGAGGCGGCACGATAGTGTGCCTCCTATTCAGCAAGTTGGCGAAAATCTTTATCTTTCTCGTCGCCTGTTTCCCAGTGACTTAGAGTTTCTCGAATCTCACGGTATCTCATGCATTGTCGATGTCACGGCAGAATTCGCCGGGCTAGAGAGTGCCATGACCGACAAACAATTCCACTACCTTTCTATTCCGGTTTTGGATCATAAAACGCCTACTTTACTGCGTTTACGCCACGCGATGAATTGGATAGATAGCCAAATCGCTTGTGGCCGTTCGGTGGTAGTACACTGTGCCTTAGGCCGTGGTCGCTCGGTATTTGTAGTAGCGGCCTATTTGTTGAGTAAAGATGTATCGCTTTCGGTGGAATCAGTGATGCAGCAAATCAACAGTGTGCGCAGTACCGCTAGGCTCAACCGCTTGCAGCTCAAAACACTGCAATCGATCCGTGATAAAGAATTACTTACACTGGAAGACCCCATCTGCATGGTGGTAAACCCTAGCGCCGGTGGAGGGAAATGGCAGCAGTACGAACAACAGGTAATTCGCCATCTTACCCAAAAACATCGGCTACACATTCACCAAACAGACGAGCACACCACTGCAACCAGTCTAACTCAACAAGCAAAACAAAGTGGGGCAAAGCAGATCTTGGTATCTGGTGGCGACGGAACGGTGACAGAAGTAGCAAGCCAACTGGTCGATACCGACATCACACTTGGCATCATCCCCTTGGGCACAGCCAATGCCTTATGTCATGTTTTGTATGGCGTAGGCGTGAAGTTTTCGCCGGTTGAAAAGGCCTGCGACACTATTCTTGCAGGGCATCACCAACGCATAGATACAGCAGCATGTAATCAACGTTTAATTTTATTAGTACTGGGTATTGGTTTTGAACGGAAGATGATCGAACACGCCGGCCGCGCAGATAAAGATACCTTTGGACAGCTAGCGTATTTGGCGGGCTTTTTTAACGCCGTCATTTCCGAAGATACTCACAGCCTGCAAGTGACCATACCAGAGCACATGAGCAACGAAGCTAAATGGAATGAGAAGACTATAGATGTTCACAGTTTTGTGGTTGCCAACATCGCCCCTTTTAGCACAATGCTAGCCCAAGGCGGTGGCGCACCACTGCCGGATGATGGCCAACTGCATATTACCTACCTTGACAGCCTTGAGTCTCTTGGCGGGCGGCTAGTCGCCTTATCGGATTTAACATTAACCAGCGTAGGAGCTCAAAACAAATCAAACCTGTTTAAATACATGCGCGCGACTGAGCTTACCATTACCGCTGATAAGCCCATCGACTATGTCATCGATGGCGAACTCTATTGCGACAGCAGTTTAGAAATAAAGCTCAGCCCTCGCTCTTTGAATGTTTTTGTGCCTGCTTAGCTTCATTAAAGGCAATAGCTTCGGCGGCTAGAGGCTTAGTGAGCCCTTGCTTAACGTATCTATCCTTGGTTATCACCATCATTGCCCACAGTGAGCAAAACACACCACCTGGCTAGCAACATGAAATAATTACAAAGAGCCATGGGATCTAGGAAATTATTACCGATAAATTTAAAGACAAGCACCCCATCAAGATATTAATTAATTTAAAACAAACAGTTATATAGTTGGCACAGTAATCGCCATATCACTAATGAAGGCGCGGAAAATTTTTTAGTTTACTCAGCTAGAAAATCAACCGTGCTATCAACAATGAGTAGCTAACGGAGTCAAATTATGGCAACGGCCAAAAAAAGTACAGAAACACCTCAAGAGCAATTAGAAGAAGCCTACCATCTTGCAGGGCAAGCAACCTCAGATGCTGTTGGCGCAATGAAAGAGCAAGCCAAAGATAAACTGGAAGCAGGCACCGAAAGCATTCAACAAGCTACCCAATCAACAGAAAACATGGTTAAAAAGCACCCTCTGTTGAGTGTTGGCTGTGCATTTCTGGCAGGCTGGGCGGTATCTAAGCTGATCAAATAGGCTTGTATTTTGCTGCAAGCAGATAGGAAATGCTCTATGGATGACTCAAACAATACCGACAAGCAGCATAAGGGTTCGGCTACTGCGGATAGCCGAACTCCAGGGGAGGCTGAAACTCAGCAAATAGAACAAGCCATTAAGGGCTTACAAGCGCTACTATCGCAAATCAGCACACTCTCTTCGTCGCTTAAAACATGGTCAAACTCTAGCTTAGATTTGTTTCTGCTGGAGATGAAAGTCAACATGGCTGCCGCTCGCCAAATCGTATTGTGCAGCATCATTTTTACCCTGCTAGCGGTATTGTTTATCTTTAGCCTGTGTGTAGCGGCTGGGCTAGTCACTTTCCATTTTACCGCCCACTTATTGCTAAGTGTGGCAGTGTTTATAGGCTGCTTAGGCTTAGCCTTAAGCGCTTTAGCGTGGTGGCAGCTGCGACTCACCCACTTCCTTGGTTTTAAAAATACCACTAAGCAATTACAAGAGGGATGGTATGCGTTCTCTAATCAAACTAGACCGAGCCATGCAGATAAAACGCATTGAGGGTAAAGCGGCGCTTGAGCAGTGCTTACTGGCTAAGCAAACTCTCAAGTATAGCTGTAAACGGTATGTGCAAGACCATCCATGGACAACGCTTGGAATGAGCGCCTTACTGGCGATAACAGTAACGAAACTTGGCAAAAGCTCTCGAATTAAGTCCTCCATCTCGTCTATTAGCTTGCTGTTAAATGGCGCCTTAAATCTGAACCAACAACTTTCTACATCCGCAACAAGCTCGGCTGCGCTCTCAAGTGAAACTAAGGCCGAAAGACCCAACGACGCACCAGCGTTCAAGAATTCTATGACTTAACATTTGGATAGACATGAAGAGTACTTATGGCCGAGCCAATACGAGTATTGGACAAGCAGCTACGCACTCCATGATGCTGCTGCAGGCGGCTTTTATTTCAAACCGCCTTAAGTAATGGCAGTATCACTTGGAGACATCATGCTACCGCTTGTGCAGCCACTCAAGGGGACCAACATATGCTACCTCATTTTCAACATTAACTTTCTTCGCTAATTTAACGTAAGTTAATGGCGGCGGCACCTCCGAAGGCGCGCTAACTTAGCCGCCATTGCTCAGCACTTAAGCTTGTAACAGCTCTAGAGCGCTGAGCAGTTGAGTATTCAGTTCGGCATTGCTTAACTTGCCTTGTTCACTATCGAAATTATCGTGAAAGCTAGGCACTGATAGGCTTGCCTTCACCGTGCCACCAAAAAATGGCATCGACGCTTCGGCGCTGGCTAATACGCTCTTCGCGCCGCCGGGGCCGGGAGAGGTAGACAATAGAACCAAGGCTTTGTCTTCATAAACTTTTGAGTTAATCCGCGAGGCCCAGTCAAACAAGTTTTTATACGCTACAGTGTAAGAGCCATTATGTTCGGCGAAAGAAATTACCAAGCCATCGGCCGATTGGATTTTATCAATAAAGGCTTGAGCCAAAGGAGGCTGACCCAATTGCTGCTCCTTATCCTGGCTAAACAGTGGCAGCTCATAGTCATTTAAATCCAAAATTTCGATTTCACAATTCTTTAATTGCGAGACGGCATAAGTCACCAATTGTTTATTGATAGAAACACTACTGCTAGAGGCGGCAAAACCAACTATTTTCATAGGACTGTCCTTGTTAACGATGAAGGAGAACTTTAAGCACTCTACCGCAGCCAGCCTTAATATTCACCTCAGCGATGAACGATTAAACCAAGTTAGCACAATCGCTCAATGATGTTTAATCGCCAAGTGTCAGCGGAGTGTGGGGCTAACCCAAACTACCGCTCGATATTCGGTGACGCTACAGCTAAAGCTCTGCGGCACGCTTTAGTAGCGTGCTGATGTGGTTCAGTACTTTAAACGCAGTTAACCGAGCTGGGGATCAGCTCGCTAAGACAGGTGTTGGCTCACCGCAGGCTTGGCGGCCTGATACAGCCTCGTTGATTGGCTTAAATGGACCATTAACTCACAACTTACACTGCTTACCGACTTACTTTACATTTTCAGCGAGGAAGCATTAAGCGCTATTTCCCCCCTTAACCAAACCTTAAGCGTTTCATTCTCTACAACGAAGCCATCAATTAAGAACAAAATGTAGTAATTCATTCTATATATTCATCATTGTATGGAATAACGACCCGAGGGATACTTTAGTCACACCGAGGCAACAGCTCGGGAACAACAAACGATTACCGATGAGGAACATAAACATGAAAAACATAACCATTCTAGCCGCTGGCCTACTTGCAACTGTTTCTGTATTTGCTTCTCCACTTACCGTTAACAGTAACACCACTGTAAATGCGGGTACTTTTGAAAGTAAAACTGCTGCCTATGATGCCGGTTTTGCTCTTGCTGACTCTTTACAAGAGATGGACAACAGCCAACTTAGCGAACAACTTGCACTATGGGCCTACACTCGTACCAGCAACATTGAAGTAGCTAAACCTGAAGTAAAAGTGGTAGAAGTGGCCAACAGCCGTGACAACATTCAATACCGCGCCGAAGTTAACGTTGACTACCGTTTTAAAACCGTTGAAAGCAACTAATGTAGAAACAGAATAAACAAGGCGGGCTGACGTAGTTTAACGCTCAGCCCGCCTTGTTTAGTTTTAGCCAATAAGCCTTAGGCTTATTGGCTAATTTTTAATAGGCTAACAAACTCGCTCACAACCAAGCGCCTACTTTCATAAATTGGCTAGTAGCATCTTCAGGAAGGTCTAAGTCCTGATTATGCGCGTAATCGATGAAATAAGTCCCTGTCTCATACAAATTACTCACATGCTCTGGCATACCTGTTGTAACGGTATACAGTGCCTTACCACCACTAAAAGTACTGGTAACTTTAGAAAGTAAATTCCCCACGGTAAGACCTTTTCCCTGTGCTAAATCTGCCGTATCTTGGGCAAAGTCGATCCCCGAATCAACTAAACGTCCCGTGGCATATCCTCCTGCAAGAAAGGTAGCAATACCAATAACTAAGCTTTTACGCTGCTCGGGTTGTAGCTCATCCACTTCAGCTGCTGCTTGGCGGATCGCGTCACTGGCTTCTTCACTATATAAACGGTGTTCTTCGACTTCGTTACGCGACAAACTAGAACCCGATAACAAAATCTCACGCTCTTTAAGTAACTGTTCGGTGGTATCTTTTAAATCCAAGGCTTGAGAAATACATAACATTGAACGGTTAACCAATGCCGAAGAAAGAGTGTACATCAACATCATCTCTGAGCCAGCATCTTCGGTCCCCTGACTGACAGTGTAACGAGCAACCAAGTCGGTCACCATTTTAGATGAAAGTGAATCACAATCGGTCTCTGCAAAAACTGGGTCTTGGTACCAATTGTCTATGGCTAACATTACTGGCGCCTCTAGCTGCTCTTCTGCAGTACTGGTCTCCTTATTAGTCGCAAATTGACTCAACAAATCATCAGGGCTAGTAGCACAGCCAGCTAATAGGCTAACAGCAACAGCCAGTGCTGCTAATCCAGTTTTTTGTTTAATTACGCTCATATTAAAGTCCTTTTTAAGTTTTTTTATCTAATATTTTTGGCGCTTAACTTAGCAACAAGTTGTTTTGCTACATCTTCAGCCGCCAGTTTTAACGCATTGTTTTTGGCCACGATTGCCGTTGGCCCTAAACCGAAATACTGAACCGGGCCCACTTTCGCTACCGCAGCACCGCGTTTATGAATCGCTAAAATTTGCGCGGTCACCGACACCGGTACCTTGATATTGCCAGTCACTTCATCTTGTAACTGCTCATCAATATCGAGGGTACCAATGGCAAGGTAATCGATGGGATCATCCAAGGACTTCAAGCCCTTAAGGGCTTCTCGGCGGGTTTGTGCGGTAACGTCATTTCCCTGTTCGTAATCACGAATAAAGTTTTCAACATCGAGCAAATAGCTGGTTTCTTCTTCGAGCAGATCCGCGTCTATCACTAAGTAATTGGCGTCGGTAAACACATCGCCAATCGCCACGTTAATTTCATTGGCGGTGGAAACACGCCAAATACGTTGGTCGTTATAACGGGTTTCTTTCGAGTTTGTAGTGGTACTGTTGGTATTGGTTTCGCTGAGCTCGCGGTGAGAGTCAGAACCAGATTTTTCAATACGCTTGGTATTAGTATCGCTAATAGCGTTGGTCTTCTCATGCTGAGAGTTGACTGACTCAAGTTCCCGCGCCACAAACACAAAGGTGAGGTAGGCTTGCTCTGCCGCGGAGCTTTGCTCGCCTTTATTGACCAAATAACTGAGTACTTTAGTTTCGTTAATGGTGGCGCGCACAACTACTTTAAAACGTTTGGTGCCGCTGTCTTTTTCGCTATCGAGTACCACGTACTTAATGATGAAATCCCGAATATGGCTATTCATGTCATCTTTTACTTGTAGATAATTAGCGTAGTGAGAGTCGTGGTTTTCACTGATCCAGCCCTCTAATGCCGCTTCTAAAGCAGCAGTTTCGGCAGCTAATTTTTCGTCTTTATCCAACCATCCGCTATAACTCGCTTGTCCCACACCTTTATATTCAGCGACACCGGCAAAACAAGCATTGGTGGAAAACACCAATGCGAAAAAAATGAAGATTAGCCGTTTCATAAAGCGATTCCTTTCCGTTTAATTAAATAGTTTCTTATGCTGCTTTAGCTGTTGATAAAGAGACTTGCTGTCACTATGTTGCTTCACCCAGCTACGCTGGGGTTGCGGCAATTGATGAATAAAATCGTCAAGCAATACTTCCATGGCATCTTGGTAGGCCGCCCATTCGTCTACTTGTTTGTGATTGGGAGAAATCAATTTAGCCACAGCGTAATGAATGTGGCCCTCTGCCAAGGTTTTTTCCGAGAAAGGCTCATCTAGGCTAACTTGCATACGGCAAGCAAACAGCATGTCGTCTTTGTAAGGGGCTTTTTTAAGATTGCTCAGTTGTAACTTAAATACATAGTCAGGTTTGGGCAGCGTCAGGTTGAAGACATCGCCATTAGCAAAACGCCCCGCCATTTTGTTACCAAAACCGGCACCACGAACATAGGGCAACACCGCCACTCGGCCTTGATTGGCTAGCTGCGCAGTAAAATATTGACCTATGTATTGAGTCACCCCTTGCTCGGAATAGTTGCTTGGCAGCAGTGGCACTAAAGGCTCAGCCAGTGACACTTCAGCGACTTGAAAACGACGCGTCACCTTGGTTGAAGCCAACAACTCGGGAAGTTTTTGACTGGCCAAGGCCAACAAGCCTGGCTGGTCTTTACGGCCAAGATAAAGATCTTCAAACAGCTGCTGCTGAGCGTCTTGCACACTGGCCTTACTGCTTTGCACGTGGTTTTTAGCCGCTGCCACCGGAACGCTGGACAGCAATACCCCGCGCTTATAATCAAATAGCAACAATTGAGCGCTGACTTTGGCAATTAACTTGCGTTTATCACCAATTAACTCGGTGCTGAGGTATTCCTTTTCGATACCTAAAGAAATCACCACGCTGTTACCTTTGCGGTAATCGGCTAAATCAAAACGCACATTCAACGCCGCGGTTTTATGTTGCTGCATCTGTTGCCGCAAGGCCTGATCGAGACGGCCCACAGCAGAGTCAGTTTGGGCGTTAATGCGCAGGGCTTGAGGGTAGTTTTCTTGCAATAATTGATGCTGGCCTAAGTAGGATACTCCGGCAAAATACACATCTTGCTGCGCCATACTGCAAAGCGAGAACAGGCTCAGCAGCAATAGTCCGATACTCTTTAATACTGTTTTTTTTACTGCCATGAATACGTTACGTCCTAGTACTACTGGGGCTTATAAGTTGATTGGGGTGTCAATATTCAGCCATTGGGAAAGCGACAAGCGCTGCCAGTTTAGCTTCAAGCTGGTTAAGGCTTTTTGCCGGGCGTTTTGCTCTGAGCGATAATCACGCCCTTTCGCAAAATAGTTGGCCTGCCCCAGCACCTGGCCTTGATCAAGGCTCACCACATTCAAGTGCAACTCGCATAAATAGGCCTCGCGCGAGTCCTGAACACAATCAAACTGCTGTTCCAAGCTAATACCAGATTGTGCTTGCTTGGCCACCTCGATACTGCGTAATTGCTGCGCTGACAAGGTTTCTTTAACCAGTGCCAACACCTCATCGGCGGCTTGGGCATACAGTTGCACCACCGCCAAGCGCTCACTATTAGCAAGGTCGTTTTGATAAGCCATGTAACGCTTTATTTCGCTGACAGGCGGTGGGCTGTCTAATACGCTCAGTTGCTGAATGGTGCTCCATTGCTGCTGCATTGCTGCCACAACACTGGGGTAATAGATCGTTTCCTTTAAGCTCCATTGCTCAGCGGAATAAGGCTTTAACAAAGGTCGTAATTGGGCATCTTTGGTCTGCCAACGCAGCTTTTGCTGCTGGGCAAACGGCGCACGCTCAAGCGCTGCGCGGGCCCAGAAGAGATCGCCCTCTTGTTCAATCTGGTCAAATTGATAGTGGCTCAAATCGACCGGCTTGATCAGGGTATGAGTTTCTAGCTTAAGAGCTTGGCTATTTATCCCATCTTGCTGACGCACCAGTTGGCTTAATTGCTCTTCCACTTGATGATTAAACTTACCGGCAATATCCAACAGAGCATTGCGCTTGGCTTGCTCCACAGTGCTGCCACTGGCCACACCAAAAATCAGCTGCGGGTTATCGGCTTCGACCGAACTCACCCAAGCAGGCAGAGCCATAACTGAGCAGGAAACAGCGCTTAACAACAGGCTCAAGCAAGCAATCTTCTTCATAACTTATCGACTCATTCCAATACTTTAAATTTGACTCACTTGTTGTTCGTAATAAGTCATCGCTTGGGTGACTTTCTTCAAGTACTTTCGAGTCTCGCTATAGGGCAGTCTTTTCAGCAAGGTGTGGTATACCTGCTCGGAACTCATACCATTGATTTTTACCGCCGCCTCTTTAATTCTCATACTGGAACCATTGAAGGTTTTAGCTACGTTACCGGCGCCGGTGTTATACGCCGCAATGGTGCAATACAGGCGACTCTTAGGGTCAGTAATGCTCGACAGGTAACGGTAATAAAGAATATGTAAATAGGTGCTACCAAAGGTCACGTTTAAATCGGGAGTAAACAGTTGATCCTTACTCGGTGCCTTTTTGCTCTTATTCAGATGTTGGTTCACATCGATGCCGGCACTATTCGGTACGATCTGCATCAGACCAAAAGCCGGGATCGGCGAGACCGCCATGGGGTTAAAGCTAGATTCGGTTTCCATGATGGCATAGATAAGCTGCTCAGGAAGCTCGGTACTTAGCGCCGCACTTGATACCAAACGGCGATATGAAGAAGAACGTTGCCAACGCTTACTCTCTATATTTAAGCGATGTGAACGCACCTGTTTTGCTGCAGGGTCAGTTTTAAGTTTAGCCAGCACTTTCTGATATTGTTGCTGTTCTTGTTCGCGGTCTTGAATGTTTTTCCGAGTCAGTTCCAGCTCTTCATCTAACTTGGCTTTCTCTGCGGCATCACGACTCTGTTGGCGCGCGGCTTCGGTAGATTTTAAGTACTCTCTTAGCTGCTGTTTTTCTTGGTGCAAACTGTCTAGGGTTTCACCAATGGCTTTCTCCGCTTCGCGAGGTTGCTGGCTGGCAATCACCTGCTTGGCTAATTCGGGCACCTGCTTAACTGGCACCGCCAAAGCGTCGGCCAAACTCGTTTCCGTTTTAGCCTGCTGTATAGCCTGTTGCTTCGCTTGACCAATCGGCTCTAGCAGTTTCTTCTCAACCCAACTGGCAACTTGCGCGGCGCTTTTTTTGGAACCCGCGGCTTGTTCCACCAACACTTGCTGACTGTCAAAGTCCACTACCAGCTTTTCTTGAAGATCTTCAGAGTAAATCACCGCTTTATGTTTGGTGGATACCTCGGCGTAACCCCACTTGCTAGCGACATTGTTTTTAAAATCCAGTAGCTCTTGACGATATTGGGCAGCATAGCTTTGATACTCTTCGTCGGCTTGCTGCTTAAAGCTATCAAACTCTTGTTGGAAGTCTGCGGCAAAGTCAGCAAAATCATCCGCTTGAGCATGACCACAGAGCAAGCTAAGCCCTAGCACGCTGGGTAGTATTAATTGTTTTATTGCCGACATCCTTAATCCTTAATAGAAGCGCTGATATTCGTATTTAGTCAGCAGAGACTCGTTAATAATCTCGCCATCAACTGCAGCTAAGGCATAAAAGTTAGGTTTCACCAAGTGGCGTAACTCTTCACTCAAGCTGGCTACCTCATCGTCAGTTCCCAAGATGATGCTTTGCTGTAAGTCGTAGAGCCTTTCGGCGTAACTCACTGAGTTATCGTAGTTAATTTGCCCAATGGCGCGGTTAAGAAACATTCCGCTATAACCCAAATTGCTGGTTTCCATGAAGTAGGACAAATTCACCGTATCCGCAGCAATGCTATCGGGTGAACTAGAGCTAATAGCAAACAATGTGGCGCTATTAAGTTGATTGGCGGTAAAGGGGATCTCGGGGCTGAAATCATCCACCGTAGCCATTACGCTAAACCCTTCTAAGCGCTGGCCTTTATAAATAGCCGTCAGCAAATACTTGTCGTTGAAAATATATTCAAAAGAATGTTCGGGCGAGAGCGTTGAGCTTTTGATGACTTTGGGCTTACCCACCAACATCTCTAGGTAGTCTTTGGTAATGCCCACATCGATTTGACTTAAGGTCTTATATTCAACGTTGTGCGTAAAGTTAGAGATAATAGCTTCATAGATGCTTACCGCTAAGTCTTTACTGTCATTCCACTGGCCAAAACCCAGCATTAAGGCAATGATGGTGAGTAGAAAGTTGCGAAAGCGGGCACGAAAATCACTTTCCGAATTCACTTCGGTATTAAGGCTTTGTTCCATCCTTAGAAAACTCCATGATATCAACCTCAGTAGCGAGTCCTAGCTACTGAGGTCTAACAATGTTTAGTTAGCGTTGAATTCCGCAAGAGCTTGCTCGAGGCTTTGCTCAGCTTTATGAGCTTTAAACTCTTGATACATGAAGTCTTTCTCTGTTTGATTTAAATCTGCACTACCGGCACTTAGGGCTTGATTAAAAACCAGCTGACTTTGTTGTTCATCCATTACTACGTGAGCACAGTAATGATCTTTGCCATTGATGGTAGCAATGCCAAATTGATCCGCTTTACTACCGGCTAGGCTTTCACTGGTAATACTCTTTGACACTGCTTCAAAGGAAACCCCGGTTTTATTTTGCTGGTCAACATCTTGGCGCTGCAGATAATTCTTTTCTAAGGCCTCAACCTTGGTCTGCAACTGCTGAGCTAAAGCCACTCTTGCATTACTTACCGCTACCTTCTGATCCACCGACAAGTTACCAGAGTAAACCACACAACTTGCCGCCCCCAGTCCTTGTTCAGGGCTAGGGTTAAGTACCCAAGCGGGAATCGATTGAAAGTTGTCATTCACTTTGACGGGAGTGGTTTCGGTAGAGGCGCAAGCACTAACAAGGCTAACAAGCCCAAGGGCCAGTAAAAGACGAACAGCCATATTCATCGTAACATCCTGTAATAAGTAGTTATTATTTTTTGAGTATTTAGTCTAAGCGCAAGTCTATAATCGCCCATCTGTTATTTCAATAATTTAAAATGACAAATGACAATTAACAGACTTTTTATTGACCCCAATCTGCCCAAATCGGTTTAGCGTATATAAATTAACCACTTAACGAATGACAATAACCACAAGCTAGGAGCCTAGCTGATACACGGCAAGCTCAGCAGAGCCAACCACTCTGGCAATCGGGCTGTGGGGTAGCGGTAACATGAAAGTGGCCGACAGCCATGATGATATTCAATAGCCCGCCGCGCTTAATCTAGATTAGCGCTGCAAAGCCATTAAAAATAACGAATACAGAAATGAAAAAAGACTGCTCAGAGCCATCTATTTACCTAGCCGCTGGGTGGCTAAGCCGCCATGTTGCGCAAGCCAACGCAAAGGCGCGAATTTAAAACTTAAGTCCGCGCCTTTGTTTGCCGCTGACAGGCGGTTCAATAAGCTAAAGCTAGTTGGCCTGCTTGGGCACTATTCTTACACCATCACTATCAAATAAATGGCAAGCCGCAGATTCACAACTTAAGCTAATGTCGGTATATAGCTCAGGGCTTTGGTCACCATTTAAGTGAACTTTAAAGCCATCTACTTGGGCGCAGCGACCAAACATGTAAGTGGCATTCCCCAAACGCTCTGTCACTTCATTGTTAAAGTTAAGTTTTACATCCCCTTGCAGTTCTAAACTCAAGTGCTCTGGACGAATACCGAAAGTCAGCTTTTGCCCTTGTTGTAAGTCATAACGCTGGCCATCCATGCGCAAGCTATCACAGCCATTTAATAACAGCTCAACGTAGCTGTCGCTGACCTGCTGTACTTCGGCGGGTAAGAAATTCATCTTAGGTGAACCAATAAAACCCGCTACAAACAAGTTGTTTGGCGTATGGTAGAGTTCCATTGGCGTGCCCACCTGCTCGATATGCCCTTTATTTAATACCACTATCTTATCCGCCAAAGTCATGGCTTCGACCTGATCGTGGGTCACGTAAATCATGGTATTTTTTAGCTCTTGATGCAGCTTGCCAATTTGAAAGCGCATATCTACCCGCAGCTCGGCATCTAGATTGGATAGCGGCTCGTCAAACAAAAATACTTTAGGGTCACGCACAATGGCCCGGCCAATTGCCACGCGCTGGCGCTGGCCTCCCGACAATTCCTTGGGAGTGCGAGCTAACAAGTCCTCTAACTGCAAGGTTTTAGCCGCACGCATCACTTGTTTTTGCACTTCGGCTTTGGGATGGCCATTCATCCGCAAACCAAATCCCATGTTGTCGGCCACATTCATATGGGGATATAAGGCATAGGATTGAAACACCATGGCAATGCCACGTTCTGCTGGGTCGCGCTGATTCACTAAGTTGCCATCAATGTAAATTTCACCATCACTGATGTCTTCTAGGCCTGCAATCATACGTAAGAGGGTTGATTTACCGCAGCCCGATGGCCCGACAAATACCACAAAATCACCTTCATCAATGTCTAAGTTAACACTGTGAATGGTTTGTACATCACGATAACGCTTAGTGACATTTTTAAGAGAGATATCAGCCATGGTTCACCTCTAGCTGTTCGGTTGTTTCTGACGTAATCTGAAAAATAAGCTGTTGTTCAGCAAATGTTTGACTGTGGATCTTCAAGAAGGCCTCACCTTCGTCGTAAGCGCGCACCCATAAGGCTGCAACCCCGCCGTCGATGCTCAAGACCTTAGGCCCCAGCACCTGTAAATTAGCACTCGTTTCAAAACTCAGTACATCTTTGAAATAAGGCAATAACAGACCATTTTGGTCGAGGGCTTGAATAGTTACGCGGCTCACGTCTCCTTGTTTAGCCAACAAGGTTTGCGTTTGCGCCTCCACCAATAATCGGCTTGGCAAAGTAGACGCAGCTAGCCATAACTCTTCCACCATTTGCTCACCGATGTAACCGCGGATCCGTAAGTCATTCCAAGCATAACCCCAGTCGCCTAACGGGAAGTCACCTAGGTTCCATTCGTCAATCACCACCGGTGGATTGGGCAAGTTAGGGAACATGGCTCGGTCAGCGAAGAAGCTTTTACACTCACCTGTGGGCATGAAAATCTCAACCCGCTCGCAGTTGGTCAGTATCACTAAAGGCAAAGGTTTAGCCTCGGGCCGCTCGCCTCTAGTCCAATAAGTAACGGGCTTTAACACGACTTGTTTACTGGCAGGCTGTTGGCTGGCATACACCGAGGCAGCAAACTTAGGCATGCGGAAGGCGTCGTTGATTCCGTGATAACACACCTTATCGCCACTGCCAAAGTCGCGGTGGGTATTGTAGTCAAACAAACACCAAGTAATTGCGCCGCTAATATTGGGATTGGCATGGCTAGCATCCAACACCTTTAAGTGGCGCATAACATGTTCAATTTGCCAGCTTTCACAGTCGGTGCGCTTGGTGGGGAACATATGCCCGGCGTATTCGGTCACCAAATAAGGTACCGGCTTAGCTAAACCAGTGACATTTTGCGGACTGCGCAAGTTTTTACTGCCATCACCCAGCACAAAGTCGTTCATGGTGTAGACGTCTTCAAGGAACTCACTATCTTGAATGCAGCGCACTCCACCAGTTTGCCGCGTTGGATCTAGCTGTCGTGCCAAACGATTAGTTTTAGCATAAAACTCATGGTTATCGGGTGACTCGTTAATTCTTACGCCCCACAGAATAATGCTGGGGTGATTCCAGTCGCGTTGGATCATTGCGCGAACATTGTCTAAGGACTTCTGTTGCCAAGCTTCATCGCCAATGTGCTGCCAGCCAGCGATTTCTTCAAATACCAACAAGCCCAGCTCATCACAGCGATCTAAGAAATCTGGAGATTGGGGATAGTGAGAGGTTCTTACCAAGTTAAAACCTTGCTCATTCTTAATAAGCTCGGCATCCAGCTGTTGAGCACGTTTGCCCATGGCATAACCCACATAGGGATAACTTTGGTGACGGTTCACCCCGATAATTTCAAGACGTTGATTATTTAAGAAAAAACCCTCGGTACGAAACTCTGCCTCTCGCAAACCAAAACGGCTTTGGCAACTGTCGAGACAGTCTTGGGCACTTAAACTCACCTTGATCTGATAAAGATAGGGATTATCACAATCCCACAGCAAGGCGCCTTCGGTTAAGTTAAACTGACAATTTACGCTGTCGGCCCATTGATCTAAGCGCAAGTGTTGGGAGGCCAGTAGCTCCGCAGCGGGGTCGTACAAGTCAAATACCAGCTCAATTGGTCCGCTTATCGGTGCAAATTGCTGCAAGTAAGCGTCAACATTGATCAATGGCTGCGCCAAGACATTCTGGCTTTGCACTTTTAGATTTTTGATCCGTGCCGCGTCGTGGTGATGCAGCGTCACATCGCGATAAATTCCCGGAAAACAAAGGTAATCAATGGCGCCACCAAAGGGCGGTATGGCGGGGTTTTCTACCCCACTCAACAATACGCTAATCAGGTTAGCCCCTAACTTAAGTTGCGGCGTGAGCAGCGCATCGAAGGGGGTATAACCATCACTATGCTCAGCCACCAGCTGACCATTCACATACACCTTGGCATTGCTTAATGCGCCAGCAAAATGCAACAGCATAAACTGGCTCAAGTCGGCTTCGCTACACTCCAGCGTGTAGTAGTAGCTAAAGTCGCGGTGCA
Organism: Agarivorans sp.; assembly: GCF_050295395.1. Classification (NCBI taxonomy): domain Bacteria; kingdom Pseudomonadati; phylum Pseudomonadota; class Gammaproteobacteria; order Alteromonadales; family Alteromonadaceae; genus Agarivorans; species Agarivorans sp. The sequence continues at coordinate 36,245 of NZ_JBNKPP010000269.1, read as the reverse complement.
AGCGGGTTTCATCAAAATAATTAAGTGGAATATCTACCGCATTATGTGGCAAATCAACCTGTTGAGCCTGACTTAAATCACTCGATGAAGGGCTAATTGCATGCCCTTCAAGGAACAGCCAGTGGTTATTAAGTAAAGTTTTACAAGGCATTATTTAATTGCTCCGGTCATGCTGGCAATAAATTGTTTTTGCATAGCAAAGAAAAGAAGAAGGCTAGGTAAGGTCGAGACCACGGTACCCACCATAATTAGGCCAAAATCCGGTGCATAGGCAGAGGCAAAGCTCGATAGCACCAAGTTAATAGTTTTTAAATCACTGGACTGCAGCACAATCAGGGGCCAAAGAAAGGCGTTCCACGAGGCCATAAATACAATAATAAAGGCCGCCGAATAGCTTGAACGCATAATGGGCACGTACACGTAGAGAAAGATTTTCCACTCTTTCACGCCGTCAACCCGCGCCGCATCAATCAGTTCTTTGGGAAAGGTTTTGGTGCACTGGCGGAAGTAAAAAATAATAAAGGCGCCAGATACGGTTGGTAGAATCACCGCCAAGTGCGTGTCCAATAAGCCCGCCTTACCAAACATGGTAAATAACGGGATCATTAAGGCCGCAAAAGGGATCATCATAGTGGTTAGCAGCGCCGCATAAACTCGGTCGCGATTCTTACTCTGGTAAATCTCGAAGGCATACCCGGCAATCGAGCACACCGCCAAGGTAGCAAAGGTACTTAACAGCGCGATTTTACTGGTATTCCAGAATATTAAGGGTAAATCCACTTGTGAAGTCAGGTTATTAAAGTTCACCAATAGCTGATCACCAAAGGTGAATTTGCCCATGTTGATATCACTGGTTTTATTGGTGCTGGATACCACCATCCAATAAAACGGGAACAAAGAAATCAGGCTCATCAGCAGTAAAAACACATGCATGCTGATATTTTGAATGCGTGAACGGCTCATATTAACGGTCCTTGGCAACTTTGAATTGCAGCAATGCCAGTACTGCGGCAAAGGCAACAATCACGTAAGACACAGCAGCCGCGTAACCAAAGTTAGGCACGAAACTGAATGACAAATTGTAGATATACAGTGACAAGGTCAGCGTCGAATTGGCTGGCCCACCGTTGGTAATATTCATGACCTCATCAAACAGCTGTAAGGTACCAATGGTGGAGGTAATACTGGTAAACAGAATCACCGGTTTAAGTAGCGGCACGGTAATAAAGAAAAACTGTTTGATTGGGCTTACCCCGTCGATACGCGCCGCTTCATAGACCGACTTATCAATGTTTTGCATCGCCGAGAGATAGAAGATCATGTTGTAACCAGTCCAGCGCCAGGTAATCGCGATAATAATCGTCACCTTGGCCCAGAACGGGTCGGCCAACCAGGCAATCGGTTCATCAATAATATGCAGAAATAGCAAAAATGAGTTAATCACCCCATCTAACTCAAACATACTTTTAAACAAGATGGAGTACGCCACTAGCGAGGTCACACAGGGCAAAAAGATAGCGAGGCGAAACCACTGTTTATACTTCAGGCGTGGCGAGTTTAAGCACGATGATATTGCCAGCGACAATAAAATCATGATCGGCACCTGAATCACCAAGAAGGTTAGGGTATTGAGCAAGGCGGTTTTAAACATGGGGTCATGAAATAAACGCACCACATTACCAAAGCCGACAAAATGGGTGACAACCCCCCTACCCGAATGCAGTGACAGCCACAATGAGTTTACTATCGGATAAATGGTCATCAGAGCGATAAGGCCTACCGCAACACTGACGAACGCCCATCCGTTCACATCATACAGCTTGTGAAGTTTAGTCTTTGACATCTGTGAACCTTTCTAAGAACTGAGCTGGGGGAAGCTCCCCCAGCCAAACGACTTACATGATTTGGTATTTAAGGTTGTTTTCTACTCGTTTGAGGATTTCATCCACGGGTTCACCCTTGAGTAAGGCCGGGATTTCGGCGGCAATCGCGTTATCCACTTCTTGAGTGAACATGCCGTACTGCACCTGAGGAATCTCGCCCACCCATTTAGCAAAGTCTTGGAATACTTTCTGGCCGCCAAAGAATGGCGCTTCTTCTGCGTAAGCCGCGCCGCTACTAGCTGGCAAATACGTGGCTAAGGCACCGCGTTCTAGCAATAGCTTTTGATACATGTCGGTATCATGGGCAAAGGTGGCATTTAAAAACTCAATTGCCGCCTGTTTGTTGGCGCTAGCATTTAATACATACCAGCTAGAACCCCCTTGGTTTGAGGCTTGTTTAGCGCCTTCAAGCTTAAGCCGTGGGATCGGTGCCACCCGCCATTTACCCGCTTGCTCTTCTACGCTTTTAATCGAGCCGATAATCCAAACGCCCGACGTGACCGTGGCGACTTGTCCAGCATTAAAGGCCCCTACAAAACTTGACCAACCCGAAGTAGGACGGACAATTTTGGCATCGTTAATCTTCTTAATGGTAAGCAGGGTTTCTTTAAGGGCTTGGTTATCGGCAATGTTTAACGAGCCGTCTTCCTTAAAGAACCACTCGCCACCGGACTGCATCATAATGTGCGGCAATACCACATCATTGATGTCGTAGGTCAGCATGTTTACGCCGGTTTTTTGTTTAACTTGTTTACCGATTTCGATGAACTGATCCCAGTCCAAGTTCTGCATGTCTTGCTCGCTATAACCGGCTTGGCTAAGGTAGTCAGAACGATAAAACAAACCGGCCACTCCCGAGTCAAAGGGAATACCGTAAACGTTTTTATCAATGCTCATCACTCCCACCTTATAGGGAGCAAATTGGCTGTAATCCACCGTATCTTGCATCGGTGCAAACGAGCCAGGATAAGCCTGTAAGAATTTTTGAGCGTTGTAGTCTTCTATCAACACGATGTCGGGAAGCGAGTTGGTGATCCCCGAGGCCAACATGGTGTGCAGTTTCTGCTCGATATCTTCCTTACCCGAATCCATCACAGTAAGACTGAAATCAGCGTGCGTTTGTTGATAGCGACTGGCGGCTTCATTCATGGCTGCCACATTAAAGTTGGGATCCCATGCCCAAACGGTGAGTTCTTCAGCGGCAATTGCGCAACTCGCCAAGCTTAGGGAAGTGCTTAATAGTAGGGTGGTAATTTTATTTTTTGTTGTCATGGTAGAATATTCCTTTGGCTATATTCACCATCCAACATTAGAGTTGCCCCCCCGCTAATACAATCGCGCACAGCGGCTAAATCTACAGCCAAAGTGATCAGGTTCACGCTTTGTTAGGGAGAAATGTTGAGGATTTGATCAACGTAAAAAATAATTAGGAAATATTTCCTTTAAAAACACCCTCTATTTTGCTTAAAAAGGAAATATTCAGACTAAGTAAGAGTATTATTTCCCTAGTGCTTGCTGACTAAAGCTATCTCGCCATATGAATTGATAGCCCAACATCACATCTTTCTTATACTCTCGTCCAGCAGCCAACTCGAGAAACAGATCTACCGCCGCCTCGCCCATTTCCTTTGGGTACAGCCGCATGCTGCTTAGGCTAGGATTTAAATGTTCAGAAGTGGGAATGTCATTCATGCCCACTACTTTTATGTCGTCGGGAATACGCAGATTATTTTCCTGTATGGCACGGTACACACCAATTGCCACAATGTCGGTAGAAGCAAACACCACGTCGGGGATTTCTGCTTGCTGCAGCATTTCGGTCATTGCCACATAACCCGACTCGATACAGAAATTTCGACTCACCTTACACAGCGCTTCTCGATACACTCCGAGAGCCTGAGTCATGCGCCTAAATACATGTAAACGGGTTTCACTATTACCGATGAAAGCGGGTCGAACAGCACCACTTTTTAAAATGTAACTCACTACTTCTTCCGCCGCCGCCGCACGGTCGAACTGTACCGAATCACAGAGTTTTTGCAGCGGATTCGAGTCGATGAAAATTAAGTTTTTATTCATCGAATAGAGGCTATGCGCTTCCTGCTCAGAAAAATGCCCCACACAAATCACCGCCTGACTTTCGCTTAATAAATGGCGATTGGCAGTCAACTGACTCTTAAAAGTATTACGCAAGGCCACGTTGTGCTTGTGGCAATAATTTTCAATGCCGATCCGAATAGAGGTATAAAAAGGGTCACCTAACTCTTCACTAGGGGTTAAAAAATGCACCACAGCCAAGCTCAATTGAGCGTCGGCCACAAAGGCCGAATTACCCGCAGAGGGTTGGGCGGGTGCTTTGGCCTGTTTACGCTGTCGAGGTGATTGGTAATTTAAGCGTTCCGCGGTGCTAATAATCAGCGCTCGTGTTGCTGAACTAACCGACATCGAACTGTCGTGACTTAGTACTCGAGAAACCGTAGAAGGAGCCACCCCCGCTTGCTGGGCAATATCTTTAATTGTCGCCAAAACTTTCCCAAATAGTTTCCTAAATTTTTCCTCATTCTATACCGACAAAAACACTAAAACATGCAGTAAAAACAGAATAATTAGTGACCCACCTCGCTAAATGAGAACTTTGTTAGTCTGTAACTGAATCATTGAGGTATCGAAATGACGGCTCTACAGGTATTAAGCAACATAACGACAACTATGCACTCCCGCCGCACAATACAACAACCATAAAAGGGTATAACCATGGCCACTCTTAATATGGCCATGGTTGAGCGGGCTTAGGCTTGGCTCGCTAGCTTCATCCCAGCGCGAGCCAATTCAGCGAGGTCTTTATCGATGAAGAACAGTAACTTATTGTCATTTTCCACCAAGGCAATCTTATCTAAAATCCCCTTAAACAACTTCTCTTCTTCATGTTGCTCGGCGACATACCATTGCAGAAAGTTAAAGGTAGAATAATCCTGAGAACTGAACGCAGTATGGGCCAGCTGGTTGATTTTCTGAGTAATTAATTGTTCGTGCTGATAAATTTCATCAAACATGCTGAACAGCGAGTCAAACTGATGCGGGGGCGCATCAATCGCGCCCACAATAGGTAGGGCTCCAGTTTCGCTAACGTAGTTAAATAGCTTGGTCATGTGCTGCATCTCTTCCTCAGCATGACCGCGTAAAAACGCCGCTGCGCCTTCAAAGCCCTGATCGTCACACCAGGCACTCATTTGTAAATAAAGATTGGACGAGTAAAACTCCAGATTGATTTGATTATTTAGGCAATCAACCATTTCCTTTGCCAGCATTTTTGCTCCTTAATGAATAGTTTGCCTAATCAATGCCAGAGCCACTTTTAAAAATCAAATTTAACAGACAACAACTTATCCAAGCTCAATAAAGGCAGTGCTTCCGCTAAGCGATAGCGCCCAGCCATGGCATACTAATAAACCAGCGCCCCCAATTAAATGAGCCTAAACCGTGAAGAAAATCGCCATATTTGCCGATGTACAAAACATCTATTACACCTGTCGCGAAGCTTACGGCAGACAATTCAACTACCGCAAGTTATGGCAGCGACTACAAAGCCAAGGGGAAATTGTCACCGCCTATGCCTATGCGATTGACCGCGGTGACCAGCAACAACAGAAGTTTCAAGACGCTCTCAAACACATCGGTTTTGAAGTCAAACTGAAACCCTTTATTCAACGCAGCGATGGTTCGGCAAAAGGCGATTGGGATGTGGGCATTACCATCGATGTGCTAGAAGCGGCGCCGGATGCCGATATTATTGTGCTGTTGTCGGGAGACGGCGACTTTGCCATCTTGCTCGACAAACTGATTCACAGCTACCATTGTGAAGCTTGGGCCTATGGAGTGCCTAGCCTCACCGCTCATGCCTTAATCAATGCGGCCAGCCGATTTCAGGCCATCGAGCAAGATTTACTGCAATAAAGCTGTTATTTTTTGCCCAATTGTCGGCGTTTTCGGCTATTATCGCGCCCCCCCTAAATAAATGCAGGGGCTTAACCTTTTATTTTCCCTCGACGAGGACGCCATTGTGAGCCAAACCGATTTCACTAGTCTTGCCCTACACCCTGACTTACTCAACAATTTAGCCAGCTTGGGTTATAACACAATGACGCCAATTCAAGCACAGAGCCTGCCGCCAATATTGGCCGGTAAAGACGTGATAGCCCAGGGAAAAACCGGCTCTGGCAAAACCGCTGCCTTTGGCTTGGGCCTGCTCAATGCCTTAGAAGTGAAACGCTTTCGCATTCAAAGTTTGGTATTGTGCCCCACTCGTGAGTTGGCAGACCAAGTGGCTAAAGAAATTCGCAAACTGGCTCGCGGCATTCACAATATTAAGGTATTAACCCTGTGTGGTGGCATGCCCTTCGGCCCACAAATTGGCTCTTTAGAGCACGGCGCTCACATTGTTGTGGGTACACCGGGACGACTCGAAGAGCACCTTCGCAAGGGTACCCTGCGTTTAGATGACCTTAAAAACCTGATCTTAGATGAAGCCGATCGAATGCTAGAAATGGGCTTTCAGTCAGCCATTGACGCAATCATTGAGGCCGCACCCCAGCAGCGTCAAACTCTGTTATTTAGCGCCACTTTTCCTGAGCAGATTGAAGCCATTGCTACCAACATCCTGCGCCAGCCTATTCGAGTCGAAGTGGCCAGCAGCCACGATCATGCATCAATTGCTCAGCATTTCTATAAGGTAGACGAGTCGCAACAGCGCTTATTGGCATTACGTTTATTACTGCTGCAACATCGTCCAAAATCCAGTGTGGTTTTTTGTAATACCAAGCGGGAAACGCAAGAGCTGGCCGACGAGCTACGCGTACTAGGCTTTAGCGCGCTGGCGCTACACGGCGACTTAGAGCAGCGCGAGCGCGACCAAACCTTGGTGCAATTTGCCAATAGCAGCGCCAGTATTTTGGTTGCCACCGACGTGGCCGCGCGAGGCTTAGACATCGATGCGCTAGATGCAGTATTTAACTACCAGCTAGCCCGTGACAGTGAAGTACATGTGCATCGAATTGGCCGCACCGGTCGCGCTGGCAGCAAAGGCATGGCCTTCTCATTCTTTAGCGATAACGAGCACTACAAAGTGGCGCTATTAGAAGACTACCTACAACGCCCCATCGAAGATGAAGACTTACCACCGATGAGCTTGCTAAATCAACAGCCTGCAGAACCGCTAATGGCAACTTTGCAGATTGATGGCGGCAAGAAACAAAAAGTGCGTGCCGGCGATATTCTAGGCGCGCTAACCGGAGAAAACGGCATTGCCGGAGCGCAAGTCGGTAAAATCAACCTATTTGATAACCGCGCCTATGTAGCAGTGGAACGTTCGGTGCTTAAACGGGCCCGTAAAAAACTAGAGCACGGTAAAATGAAGGGCCGCACATTTCGAGTACGTCACCTGCCCTGTTAAAGGCTGATGCCGCTTAATAAGTATTGTAATTAAGCACCAAGCTGCCACCTTTTATGGCGCTACCATAGTTAAAAATCAGGCCTATGTTGAGGTTGTCTAGCCAGCCTTTGCCATAGGCCCCAGTGCCCATCAGCAAGTCAAAACCCAATTCGTAATAATGCGGCGTCTCTAAGGCTTGTCGAGTATGGCCGGTTAAATCAACCCGCGACCAACTAAGCTGTCCCGCCAAAGAAACATCCCAAAGCCGCCCTAAGGGATGGGAATACGCCGCGGTATTACGCCAATAGGTTCCTTGAATATTAAATTGATGAGCGCTAAGAGCAGAGCCAAAACTTTCACCATAGAGCTGGCTCAGCCGCGAGCGATAACGAAACTTATGGCGGCTCCAACGCTTTTGATACTCCAGTGCAACCTTGGGTTCTAGCATCCAAGCATTCAGTGAAAAATTACTTAAAATGCCATCAAACAAAGGCTGAAATTGCTGACTAATCGAGTTGTTATAGCTATAACGCTGCTCCATCCGCCTGAGACTGCCTCCCAACTCGGCGCTTAAGCGCCAATTGGACCACAGATCCCAATGCACGCCGCCCGCCAAATATAATGAATAAAACCGCACTCGCTCTTGGTCGCGCCGCGCATCTATTTCCTCAAACAAGCTAATTTCGTGATAGCGCTGAGTAAAACCCAAATGGCCAGTAAAATAAGATTCCCAGCTAGCGCCATGCCACGGCAAAAACTCAGTAAAAGGCAGAGTAAACGCTTTGATCTGGTTTTTGCGTTTTCTCGAGTCTTCATCTCCTAAGTCCTCATCGTCGATGGGGATAAACTTTCTAGGGTTGAAGTTAGCTACGCCGATAGTAAGGGTTTCACGATCATGAAGCACCGCATCGGCGGCGAAACTACCGGCTAAGTTACGTTGCACAAAGGGTAAAATTTCATGTTGCATGTGTCCTGCAACCAGACGCGCCTTAGCCTGCGTCGACAGCACCAGTCCTAATATCGCCAACAAGCGCCAAGCAAATACGCCACCAATAGGCACTCGGTAGTTAGCCAGCTTCATTGCTCCCTCTGCGTCAAACCGTTACGACAAATTAAAACAATATAAATAAAACGCAGACAAAAATACCATTATTTTTATTTTTGCGGGTATATGATTCATAAAATTGCGACAAATTAGAGCAAAACTCTAATAAATAGATGGGTAAGCTGAAGCGTGAAGCTAATAGTAGGTGAGCTACGCCACTACTGGTGAACTAATGACGCTGCCGACTAAAAATCGTCAGCAATATGCCACCCAGCACTAAACAAGCGGAGAATAAAAATCGCCAACCTAAAGCTTCATCCAACAGCCACCAACCACCAGCCGCGGCAATAATTGGCACTAATAATTGCAGTACCGCAGCTTGGCTAGCCGATAGTGAAGCTAAGGCAACATACCAAAGCCAATAACCTAGTCCAGATGCGACAGCGCCCGAGGCCGCTGCCAGAACCACCCCCAGAGCAGTAAACTGCCCATCTTTAAGCAGCCACGGTAGTAGCAATACTAACCAAGGAAGGCTCAAGCAAAAGTTAATATAAGTATCGCCACTGGGGCTGGTAGACGTTCGGCCAACTAGGCTGTAGATGCCCCAAGCAATGCCCGCCACAAGCATTAATACGAAACCGATAATAGACAAGGAAAATTGCTCGCTAGGCGCAAGTAACAATACCAAACCACTGAAAGCGCATATGACTCCCAGCAGCTCTGCCGGTTTGAGTGGCGCCCCTTTCCACCAAGAGATCAACAACATACTTAACTGCACCGCGCCAAACAGGATTAAAGCCCCGATACCGGTATCTAAATACACGTAGGCAAATGAAAAACAACTGGCATACACAAACAACATTAAAGCCGAGCCAAGCTTGGCTCGCCGCAAGCGCGGCAACCGACCTTGAGAACAACGCAGCAATAGCGCCAGCGTCAACGCACCAGATAGCAATCGCACCCCGGTAAAACTGGCAGCATCAATTTGTTGTTCCCCCAGCGCCAAACGACACAGCAGCGAGTTAGCAGCAAAAGCCAACAAAGCCAGAACAGTACTTAGCAGGGGTTTCAGCTTGATGCCCTCAGCCATGGGCAGACCAAACCGCAAATTCATTGCCGCTGGGTTCACAAAAGTGAAAGCGGCGACCACCGGGAAAATGAAAAATCGCTTTGCTGATTGTGCCACCGGCAGCCAGAATGTTGGCTTGGGTTTGCTCTAGATCATCACTGTAAAACATTAATAAGGCTGCGCCTTGGCGACTATCGGAATGCAATGCAGCCAAATAGAACCCACCCGCTAAGTTAGGCTCGGAAAACGCAGTATAGGCCTCGCCAAAGTCTTCAAACTGCCAAGCAAAGACTTGAGTGAAAAACTGCTTAGTAGCGTTTAAATCACCACTGGGATATTCCACGTAATTCAATGTTTGGTGCTGGTTCATGCTTGCTCCTTGTGGTTCCATCTAGGGAATTATAAAAATAGCTGTCCTTCGAGGTAGGTTTTGGCATGACCAGCAACACAGACTCGCGAGCCCTGTACCTGACAATGTAATATTCCTCCTCGGCTTGAAGCCTGGTAAGCGAGCAATGTGGTTTTAGCTAGACGCTTACTCCAATAAGGGGCCAAGCCGCTATGAATGGAGCCAGTAACCGGATCTTCACCACCGCCATTAGCCGGCCAGAAATAGCGCGACACAAAGTCGTACTCAATACCCGGCGCGGTAGCTACCACATCGTAAGGCGTTAAAGTTTTTAGTAGGGCTAAATCCACTTCCAACTGCTCCACTTGCGCTTGTTGCGAGTAAATAACGAAATAAGCCTGTTGGTTGCGCCGCACCTCTATAGGGGCAATCGATAAACCATCTAGTAGCGCCGCCGGCGTTTCAAAATCTAAGACCGGAGGATAACTGGGAAAGTCCATGGCAATGAGGCCTTGCTCGCCACGTTGCGCGCTTAGCTCTCCCACCTGTAAGGTGGAAAAACCAATCTTGGATAGTTCTGGATGCTGCTGAAATAGTACATGGGCCGCCGCTAGGGTGGCGTGGCCACAAAAATCAATTTCACACAGCGGCGAAAACCACCTGATCATGTATTCATCGGGTTCAATTCTCAACACAAAGGCGGTTTCCGACAAATTATTTTCTCTGGCAATATTTTGCATCAGTTCATCTTCTAACCAAGATTCGAGCAACAGCACCGCCGCAGGATTTCCTTTAAATAAATCCTGAGTAAAGCTATCTACTTGGTGAATTTTTAAGTTCATAATAATCCTTAGTATTTGTTCAAATCATTGATTAATTTTTTTATAAAAAATATATCACGTGATTTTTCTAAGCTTCTCACAGACTTAAGTAGTTTACGAAAGATCACACATAGCGCTTTACATTACCCCAATATAAGTTACACTGCGCTTGCTGGTAAAGGTTACAGCGGATATTTATGCCCCATACAAATACGTCGATTTTTAGCAATTTCCACCTGTTTGTTCGTAAGTAATTTCTGCATCTTTCGGCACCCCAATTTATTCAGATTCGGATAAATTTTACTTATTATTTTTGGAGATTACTCATGGCTACAGGTCGCGTAAAATGGTTCGACGAGCAAAAAGGTTTTGGTTTCATCGAGCGTCAAGACGGTAAAGATGTATTCGTACACTTCCGTGCAATTCAAAGCGAAGGTTACAAAACTTTAGCTGAAGGCCAAGAAGTTACTTTTGAAGTAGAAGAAGGTCCAAAAGGTCCTCAAGCTGCTAACGTAAAAGTTGCCTAAGCTGCTCATTAAGGCATGAGTATCTAACTGGTTAAAAATTAGTTCGACACTCGCTTTAAGCGATAAAACGGTCCCGATGGACCGTTTTTTATTGCCTACGATTTAAGCCCGCAGCGATTTTGCTACTGCGGCCGCCACATGAATCACCGTGGTATCATATAAAGGCAAGTCACTATCTGTTTGCTTCAATAACAAACCAATTTCGGTGCAGCCTAAAATAATAGCTTCAGCTCCCGCTTGTTTTAAGCGCTCAATTTGCGACAAATAGTATTGTTTAGAAGAGTCGTTGATCTGTCCTTGGCAGAGTTCCTCATAAATAATCCGATGTATCTGTTCTCGCCCTTGGCTATCGGGAATGACCACTGCTAAACCTTGCTGCTGCAAGCGCTGCTTATAAAAATCCTGCTCCATGGTGAAACGGGTACCGAGCAAACCTACCTTGCAGATCCCATCCTCCAACAAAGCCTGGGCGGTAGCATCACCAATGTGTAATAAAGGGATATCGATAACCTGCTCTACCTCCGCGGCCACCTTATGCATGGTATTGGTAGCAATTAGCAAGAAATCGGCGCCAGAAGCTTGTACCGAGCGCGCGGCCTGCTGCATGCTAGCTGCCAAAGCAAGCCAATCGCCTTGATGCTGTAAGCGTTCAATTTCAGCAAAATCCACGCTCACCAAATTCACTTTGGCGGAATGCAAACCACCTAGCTCTTGTTTGATGCCTTGGTTAAGCAGTTGGTAGTAACTCAAGGTAGACTCCCAACTCATGCCGCCAATCATTCCTATTGTTTTCATTTAAGACCTCATTGCGCTTAACGCCATCTCACCGGCTTTTCAATTTCATACAGATCATCAGCAATGTTATCGACACGGCTTTGCACCACCGCCTGCGCATCCTTTAGCCCTTGATTGTAATAAAAGGCGCCGATTTCATCGGCGAAGAAGTCCAGCAAGAACTCGGCATCAAACTGCCCCACTTCAAGATCTAATTGCTGTTCACAATAGCTTTGTATTTTCTCTACTAGGGCAGCCTTTTGCTCTGGTTCAAAAGTGATTTCAGCCATTTTCCAGCTTCTTCTGTTGGCGGCTAATTAAATCATTCAATTGCTGCTCAGTTTTAATCTGCAACTGCCAGTAAGCGACATTGATCCAACGACCGAACTTATAACCGACCTTTTCCAGCTCAGCCACTTTACGAAAGCCGAGGCGTTGATGTAAGCCTTCACTGGCCTGATTAGGTAAAGATATTCCGGCTAAAACAGTGCTAATAGGATAGTCATCCAGTTGCTTCAACAACTGCTGATAGAGTTGTTTGCCCAAACCTTTCGACTGCGCATGTGGCGCTAAATAAATAGAGCTTTCAGCGCTAAAACGATAAGATCTACGAGGCCTCCAAGCGCTAAGATAAGCATAAGCCACCACTTGCCCATGTTGTTGGTAAACCAGCCAAGGAAAACGCGCACTAACCTCAGCGATGCGCTGAGCCATAGTATCTTCGCTCACCGGCTGTTCCTCAAAACTCGCGCTACTATTTAGTACGTAATGATTGTAGATTTGACAGATAGCGGCACTGTCTTCGGTGCGTACCGCTCTTATGGCTTCCCTTTGCCCGTCCATGTAGATGCCCCTTGCTTGTTATAAAGCATCATCACAACACATTCATGCTAGAAAAAAAAGCATCTGATAAACCCATAAAGTTAATATAAAAAAAAACGAAAATATTAATTTGTCATATGCTCGTATTAAACCGCTGAGAAGCTTGAGTCAGTATCTTGGTTTGGATATATTGGCCAAGAAAAACGTTAAAAAGGGCTAATAACCAAACTAACAATAAGTTGTATTCAAGGATCGTTTGTGAAATTTATAGCAGTAGCGCTTAGCGTCATCTCATTCCCACTGTTCGCCTATAACAGCTACTTAGTAGCTGACCAACCCACCGAGTACATCGATGCTAATGCCCAAATTAACTATCGTTATCATCATAGCAGTAACGGCAATACTCCTGCTGGTATCAGAGGTTTAGTTGGTATTCTTGACCATTACGCCATGTTGCAAATGACCTGCTCTAATGAAGGTAAGGTAACCATTAAACACAATTTACTGAATAGTCATTTGCAGCAGGTTTATGTAGATAATCACCCCTTACTGAGCCCTTTGGGAAACAGCCAAGTACTAAATGCCTCTAGTCAGCAAATCGAGCAATTACGACGCGGTAAGTATCTACATTTTAGTCAACCCCCCATCACCTTGGGTAATATTACTCTGAACCAAAAAATCATTTCACTACGAGGCTTTGCCGAAACCTATCAACGCATGCAAAGCTTATGCAGTGACAGCACTGGTACTTAACCCGCTAAGCTTATCAGGTTTTAGACACAAACCGCTTGAGCATCCACACATCACAGCCGCTATGTTCACTGGCGGCAAATGGTGTGCTTAAGTGCTGAAAGCCCAAAGCTTGGTACAAAGCAATCGCTTGACTCATGCTACTAAGGGTATCGAGGTAACATTGCTGGTAGCCCAGCGCTTGAGCTTGCTTTAAACAATGTTCAGCTAAAGCCCGTCCATAACCATGGCCTCGGGCTTGCGGACTAACAAACAATTTACGTAATTCACAGGTAGCCGTTGCGGCATCAAACTCCGCGATACCAGCGCAGCCCCACACTTGCTGCTGTGCCTCTAGTACATAATAAGCACTAGTGGCCGCTTGATAATATTGGCTCATTGCCGCTACTTCTGGGTCTGAAGGGCCAAAGCCTTCACCAATGGCATTAAACTCACGGCCTCCCTGCTCAATAATCTGCTGCACTCGGGCATCATCTCTAGCTTCGATGGGGCGAATAATAAAGCTCACTGTCACTCCTAGCTTGTTGGTTAAAACGATCATTCAATCAAGCCGCTCACTCTAGTCAGTTGCGCGCCAAGCGTAGCATGATAGTTAGTGTGGCAAGGCTTGACGAATGTTGTCGGCGGCGGCTTCACTTACCCAAGTCTGCCATATCATCGGATACTCTCGAAGAAAATAATGCATACTTGCCTCAGCATCGGCTTGGTGTTGTTCCATCCAAGCTAACAAGTGATTCATTTGCAAATTAGTAAAAGCGCGCTTGCTAATGTAGCCGTAAGCCGCCGGGGCCGAATTGGCAAAATTTTCGGTGCTAATACTGTGCACCACAGCTGGCGGATACATCGTCACCTTAGGCTGCTGACATTGTTGCTGAGTAGTACAATGAGTAAATTCTTCTGTGTCAACGCCACTGGCAAAATCCACCTTCACCATCGGATACTTGCCTAGTACCGCAGTAGGGGCCCAATAATAACCCACCCAACCTTGCTGCTGCCGATACGCGTCGGCGATAGACTCAGATAAACTTGCTCCTGAACTGGGGGTTATCCATTTGAAACCGGCGTGTTCCAGTTGCAAGGCATCGAACAAATGCTTGGCCGAGAAATAACAATTCCAGCTCTCAGGACAACCATAAAAGCCTGACTGAGCAGCGTTATCAGGATGAGGAAACAGCTTAGCATGGCGTTTTACGCCTTCAATCGTGGCCAGTTCTGGGTATTGCTCAACCAAGTATCGGGGAAGCCAAAATCCTTCTTCCCCTCCATCTAACAAAACCGTTCCCGCCACTCGCAAACGTTTATCAGCCACTCCTTGGTCTAATAAGCCTTTGACCGAGTTAGTCCATACCTCTGGGGCTATATTCGGCTGTCCTTTTTCCAACATCGACTGCATAGTCGGCATGGTCGCGCCCGGCACCAGCTCAACATCACAACCATAGCCATGCTCAAGAATAAACTGATCTAAGTGAGCGATGATGGTGGCCGAACTCCAATTCATATCGGCAATAGTGACCTTGCCGCAGCTCGGTTCAGCTTGCGCGCCAAGGCTTAACAACAGCCAAACAGCATGTCTACACTGCATATCCTCATCCTAGTGCATGCTTAGGGGATGCCAAGGCCGAGCAAGAACCAAGCTAAAGCCCGACCTTTTCAGCTTGTTAGTATTGAATAGGCGTGATTAAAAACCAAGTACAAGCCTCAGAAAACCCGCTCATAAAATGAATATTAGTTGGGGAAATCGCCAAATCAGCCCACTTTAGCGCTAGCAAAGCCACTGGCGAAGCGAAAAGCTGAGCTTAACGGCCAGCCTGATGCTTGGCTAAAATGCTGTCTAGGTGGCTAGCAAAGGCTTTGCGGTCAGCTTGGCTCAGTGCAGCAGGCCCACCGGTATGCACGCCACTGGAGCGCAGGGTGTCCATAAAGTCACGCATATTTAAGCGCGATTTAATATTGCTCTTGGTATACAACTCACCACGTGGGCTTAAGGCTTGTGCCTGCTTAGTGATGACTTCGTCCGCCAAGGGAATGTCTGAGGTAATCACTAAATCACCCGCCGACACCCTAGCCACAATTTCGTTATCCGCCACATCGAAGCCGGAGCTCACTTGCAAGCTGCTGATCACTTTAGATGGAGGGGTTTTAATGTATTGATTAGCCACTAAGGTTAAGGGAATCTGAGTTCGCTCGGCAGCACGAAACAAAATCTCTTTAATGACCACCGGACAAGCATCGGCATCTACCCAAATTTTCATGATTATTCCACCCTTAGTTAAACGGCTCTACTATGCCAGCAACGGCTGCAATTACAAGTCGCTAGCCAAGATTGAAGCACCACATCCAGCCACTTGCCCCACTCGACTATACTGAAGCATCACTAAGCCTTGCATGTTAGGCGTAAAGACATTGGCGCTTAGACACAACTTACTGTAAGCTGCACGCCCGCATAAGGCGGCCACGCTAAGAACTGACCACAAGAGACCATGCTATGAGCTTTGCTTCCCTCGGTTTATCAAAACCTTTATTAGATGCTGTTGCCGAACAAGGCTACGACACTCCCTCACCTATTCAAGCCAAAGCAATTCCGGTGATCCTTGAAGGTAAAGACATTATGGCCGCCGCGCAAACGGGAACCGGTAAAACCGCTGGGTTTACCCTGCCCTTATTAGAGCGCTTAAGCAAAGGCCCCAAGGTGCGCGCTAATCAGGTTCGCGCCTTAGTACTTACTCCTACTCGCGAATTAGCCGCACAGGTGGGCGAAAGTGTCAGTAACTACGGCAAACACCTAGACCTTAGCTCTACGGTAGTTTTTGGCGGGGTAAAAATTAATCCGCAAATGCAAAAGCTAAGACGTGGAGCCGATGTATTGGTGGCTACCCCCGGTCGCTTACTCGACCTTTACCAACAAAACGCCTTTCGCTTTGAGCAACTAGAAGTGATCATCTTTGATGAAGCCGACCGCATGCTCGACATGGGTTTCATCCACGACATTAGAAAAATCCTCGCCCTGCTACCCAAACAGCGCCAAACCCTGATGTTCTCGGCAACCTTTTCTGAAGAAATCAGAACGCTGGCAAAGAGCTTAGTGAAAGATCCGGTAGAAGTGTCAGTAGCGCCACCCAATGCCACCGCAGCTAGCGTCAGCCAATGGATCGTACCGGTAGATAAAAGTAAAAAAGCCGGCCTATTAAGCCAGTTAATTAAAGACAACGACTGGCAACAAGTCTTGGTATTTAGCCGCACTAAACACGGTGCTAACCGCTTAGCCAAACACTTAGAACAGCGTAAAATTTCTGCCGCGGCGATTCACGGTAATAAGAGTCAGGGGGCCAGAACCCGCGCCTTAGCTGAATTTAAAAGTGGTGATGTACGGGTATTGGTCGCCACCGACATTGCAGCTCGCGGCTTAGACATCGACCAACTACCGCAAGTGGTTAACTTCGACTTACCCAATGTATCGGAAGACTATGTGCACCGCATTGGTCGAACCGGCCGCGCTGGTGCATCTGGTCAAGCTGTATCGCTGGTTTGTGCCGAGGAAGTGGGTGACTTAATTGGCATTGAGCGCTTAATAGGGCAACTGTTAGAGCGAAAAGAAATCGCCGGCTTTGAGCCCAGCGTGAAGCTGCCAGCAACTAAAGATACCCGCCCGCCGAAGGGGAAAAAACCGAAAAAGGCCAAGCCAGCAAGAGCCGAGCATAAAGATGGTCAACGCTCTGGAGAGAATGCCCGCGGCAACAAGCCGATTGGAAAAAACCGTCGCCACACCGGCGACAATAAAACCAGTCGCCGTTTTAGCAAGCCCAAGTCGAATAACTCAGGCAATCAATAAGCCAAGCAGTAGCAACTAGCCGAGGAATTCTCGGCGAGTTGATTTACTCGCCTTAAACTTACCCCCATAAGCCGAAGTTTGGGTGCTAGAACTGGCATCCATCACTCCGCGCGCCTTCACGCAGTAGTGAGTAGCCTCAATGCTCACCGCCACATCTTCAGTGCCCAGTAAACTTTGTAGCGCCACTAACACTTGTTGGGTGAGGCGTTCTTGCACCTGAGGTCGCTGAGCAAAGAAGCGCACAATACGGTTGATTTTAGATAAACCGATAATTTTGTCTTTGGGCAAATAGGCTACTTTGGCGAAACCATCAATGGTCACAAAATGGTGTTCACAGGTGCTGGTGAAAGCAATATCTGAAACCTTCACCATCTCTTCTAGGCCCATCTTATTTTCGATGATACTAATGCTGGGAAAGGCCGAATAGTCGAGGCCGGCAAACACTTCATCAACAAACATCTTGGCAATACGATGCGGCGTTTCGGCGAGGCTATCGTCTGTTAAGTCTAAACCGAGGGTCGCCACTACTTCCGTCATACTGGCCTTAATCTTCTGGTACTTCTGCTCGTTACTCAAGGTATTTTCCACTAATGGAGTTTCAATACCCTTGTCGATCAAAGCTTGGCGTACTTGAATGGCCTCTGCAGACAAGCCAGCGTCTGTACTAAATTGTTTTTCAGCTAGCGCTACTTTCATAATCACTTCCTATCGCTGGTTTGTTTGCTCATCTACCGCCAGGTTCTACGCCACAACCCGCCGGCGGAAGCGAGGCCATAACCACTAAACAGCGTCTCTGTCAGGGCTTACCCTGTAACACTCTGTTTAATATTTAACAACGAAGGCGCAATAGTATTCACTTTTTGCGCGGGTGCAAGTCGAACCACTAAGGAAAGGCTAAAATTCGCTAAATTAAACTGCTCACAGTAGCCTTTACTTTGTTTTGGCCAACTTATCACTGTTTATTCTCTGTCACGTTTTCCAGCCAGCGTCACCGATACAGAATCGGCAAAACGCAAGGCATGGGGTTTGTCCACGGTAATGCTGGCACTTAATACCCGCGGTTCATCCATCACCAATTGCAACAAGTCGGCACACAATTTTTCCAGTAAGCGAAATTGTCCCTGTTCAACATGAGCAATCATTGCCTTGGTTATCACCTTATAGTTTAAAGCCAATTGTTCGCTATCGGCTTCACAGGCTTGACTCGCTTGATAGCGAATTTCGGCATTAATCACCACGTCTTGCTGCTTGCTCAACTCTTCCTGATTAAAACCAATATAAGTACGCAGCCTTAGATTGGTAATGGTGATCAGGGCCGGCTCTAAGCTAAATCCTCGCAATGGCGCTGCCAAATTAGAAACATTACTCATTTACATCTCTCTTTGCATTTCGCTTAATAAATACCTAGCTTAATTTACCGCGCTTTAACAAGTTCTAAGCCAACTAATTCGGCATTCTGTGAAGACAAGGAAGTACCCTTGCGCTACTTTTTAATCACCAAACTGACCGAACCCACAGTAAAGCCAAATTTAGTTAGGCGAGATTCATTAATCAAGGTTGTGGGATTAACCAAATACATCTTATCTTCCACCACAACATCGAGTGGCTTACCGCGGTACTGCAAGCTCAATACGTAGTCCATAAACATGGCGTTACCAGCCAGCCGAATCGGCGCAGCAATCGGTACATCGTTGGCACTGGCAAGGTAGCTGCCATCGGCTTGCTTTTGTAACTGCCATACACGTCGTTGCTGCTCACCATCATCAAACACAAAGTACTCATCTAACTGACCGTTGCCCGCCTCATCCCAGCTCGCCTGTATGCTGGCATTAAAATAACGAATCAATTCACCCGAGCGGTTTTTAACAATGCCATGAGCGCTCAGTTCACCAGTAAAAAACTCACTCAATACCAGGCGCGGTTGGTTATTAGCGTAATGCTCCACATCGGCGCTAGAACAAGCAGTTAAACCGAACAGGCCCAACAACAAGATAAGGACTCGGCAGCGAAGTGTAACTTGCGACATAATTGTTCTTAACTAGAGAATGATAGTTATAGTACGGCGGATAAAATAGAAAGGATCGATCAAACTAAAAAAATGATTTAATTCCAATCGCGAGGAGCAAGCTGCTGGCATTTAATACAGTCTAAGGTTTTGCCCAACATGTTAGCGCGTCCATGATAGTCCAGCACCCATGGACGGTTTTGCCAAGGAGGGAGGTGGCGCACATGCTGCAAATGGCCGCAAGCCAGTCGTGCCACCCAGTGACGATCTTCATCTAACTGAAAACCCACAATAACCTGTTTCATTTTTTACCCTAGCGGCTAAACATTTCCCTTAACACCATATGGGTACGCACCATGACCATCTTCTCCATTTGCTCTAATTGCAAACGAATTGCTTCCAAACGGGCCATTGAATCAACTTCAACGTAAAGTAGCATGTCTACCTCCCCAGAAATAGTTTGGCAGCGCTTAATTTCTGGGATGCTACGCATAATTTCAGTATATGCTTCACAGTGGTGTTCATTATAGCGTAGCTCCAAATGTGCCACGATGGGGGCAGAACTTTGCTGACTGCCTAGTTTGGCGTGATAACCACTGATCACTTGCTTTCGCTCTAGGTTGGCGATTCGCTCGGCGGTGGCCGAGCGCGATAGATTTACCGCTCGGGCAATTTGGCTCACTGGGGTGCGGGCATTGTCCACCAGCATTGCGACAATCTTTTGATCAAACTTATCCAAGCACTCGTTCCCTATTCGGCTTTAGCTAATTACGCCTCATTCGGCGGCGTCGCCACCAAACCACGCTAATTGATGGTGCAGTTGAGTTACGCTCCCCACCACAATCAACGAAGGACTTTCCGCTTGTTCAGCCAATACGGCTAAGTTATCTAAAGTACCGGTAAATACCCGCTGCTGAGGGGTGGCGCCACGCTCAATAATGGCGCAAGGCGTGCTGCTTGCCAAGCCGTTATTCAGTAGATTTTGCCGAATTTGTGGGCACTGCTTCAAGCCCATATAAAATACCAAAGTATGGTTCGACTGCGCTAAAGAAGCCCAGTTAATGTCTTCGCCGTGCTGTTTTAAGTGTCCAGTAATAGATTGTACGCTTTGGGCGTGGTCACGGTGGGTCAGCGGAATCCCCGCGTAAGCGGTACAGCCTATTGCGGCAGTAATGCCCGGCACCACCTCGTAGGCAAGGCTATGTTCGGCCAACGCTTGTAACTCTTCACCACCACGACCAAAGATAAAGGGATCGCCCCCTTTAAGCCGAACCACATGTTTACCCTGCTGGGCACGCTCAACCAAAATTTGATTGATTTCTGGCTGGGGAACAAAGTGGTGATCCAGCTGTTTGCCCACATACACCATCTCTGCGGTGGGTGAAGCCAAGTCTAGTATGTCTTGCGACACCAAACGGTCATAAACAATCACATCGGCATTACGGATCCGTTTCACCGCTTTTACGGTGAGTAAATCAGGATCGCCAGGCCCGGCTCCGACTAAGGATACAAAACCCTGCTGGCTCTCTGGATGAAGATGAGACATCGACCATTTCCTTTACAATTCATAATCTTCAATAGCTTGAAAAGACTGCACTTATACTTCGGCAGCGGCTACTGATACCTGCGTTGTTGCTTTATACCTATAAAAAAGCCCCTCAGCAAGCAAAGCGAGGGGCCCTTTTAGACTGTTTTGTTTAGGCTAAGACTTAAACTGCCTTACGCGAAGGTAAGGTTTTAGCGTGAGTTACATATAAACTCAGCCCGGTAACCATCAAACCACCCACTAAGTTACCTAAAGTCACTGGGATTTGGTTCCAAATTAACCAATCGCTTATGGTGAAATCGGCACCCAACATCATGCCCAGAGGGAACAAATACATGTTGACCACGGCGTGTTCAAACACCAGACCGAAGAAGATAAAGATCGGGAACCACATCGCCAATACTTTACCGCCCACTGTTTTAGAGGTCATTGCACCCACCACACCTAAGCACACCATCCAGTTACACAAAATGCCCTTCACAAACACGGTAATCCAGCCGTTTAGCCCGTGCTCGGCAAAACCTAAAGTCCGTGCGGTTGAGGCTTTAATGAAGGCTTGCCCCACGGCGCCAGGTTCCATACTGAAGTTCATGGTAAAGGTGAGAGCCACCAAAAAGGCCACCGCTACCGCACCAATCAGGTTACCTAAACCCACCAATAGCCAGTTGCGTAATACGCCTTTAGCGGTGACTCCAGGGCGCTTTTCAAATAGCGATAAGGGAGCTAGGGCAAACACGCCGGTTAGCAAGTCAAAACCCATTAGGTTCAAAATACAGAAGCCCACTGGGAATACCAAAGCACCCACAATCGGCACGCCGGTTTGTACTGCGGCGGTAATGGCTACCGCCACTGCAATCGCGAGGATCGCGCCAGCCATAATACCGCGAATAATGGTATCGCGAGTGGACATAAACACTTTGCTTTCGCCGGCATCGATCATCGTTTGAACGAATTCAGCTGGTTTTACGTAAGACATATTTGTCCTTAATGTTAAAGTTAAATTGAATTCTTTACGCGCTTACGGCGACCTTGCCAGCGCTAACGCTTACTGGATAACTCGCTACCGCTACCTCTGGGTTTTCCAGACAAACGCCGGTTTGCAAGTTAAACCGCTGTTTCTTAAGTGGGCTAGCTACCCATAGCTGGCCCTGATGCTCACAAATCAAGCCCCGCGATAACACGTTGGATTGAGCAAAAGGGTCCATGTTATTAATGGCGAACACCTGCTCATCGTCACGCGGACGAAATAGCGCGATTTGCGCACCGTTCACCAAGGCACAAACGCCGGTTCCAGGAATGATGTCGCTCAATTGACAAACTGTTTCAAAACGCATGCTTATGCCTCCAACTCAAGGTGTAAAATATCGCCCTTCGGCTGTGGATGTTTTTCCGCCCAAGTGGCTGGACGGTGCTGCTCACGTTCATCCACAAACACCACGTTGTCATCACGTTGCTCGCTGTTAATAAAGTGGGCAAAGCGCTTCAATTGGCTTTCATCATTGATGGTTTCGCTCCATTCACAGCGGTAGTTTTCGATCAACTTGGCCACATCGGCCTCTAGTTGTTGGTTGATGCCGAGTTTGTCGTTAACAATCACTTCACGGAGATAATCAACCCCACCTTCTAGACTTTCTAGCCACACCGAGGTGCGCTGTAATTTATCGGCGGTGCGAACGTAGAACATCAAAAAGCGGTCTACATATTTGATTAAGGTTTCTTGGTCTAAATCGGCTGCGAGTAAATCGGCGTGGCGTGGTTTCATGCCGCCGTTACCACCTACATACATATTCCACCCGGCGTCGGTGGCGATAATGCCTAAGTCTTTGCCTTGGGCTTCGGCACATTCGCGAGTACAGCCAGACACCCCAAACTTCATTTTGTGTGGCGTGCGAATGCCTTTGTAGCGGTTTTCTAAGAGTACCCCTAGGCCTACACTGTCTTGCACGCCAAAGCGACACCAAGTGCTACCCACACAGGTTTTTGCCATACGTAAAGCCTTACCGTAGGCTTGGCCAGTTTCATAACCTGCAGCAATTAACTTGCGCCAAATAGTAGGAAGATCGTCTTTTTGCGCGCCAAACAAGCCGATGCGCTGGGCGCCAGTCACCTTGGTGTATAAATTATATTCCGCAGCCACTTCAGCTAAGGCCGCAAGCGCTTGCGGTGTCACTTCACCACCAGCCATGCGTGGGATCACCGAATAGGTGCCATCTTTTTGCATGTTACCGAGGAAGTTATCGTTGGTATCTTGTAAGCTCACGCGCTCTGGCGCCAGCACATGTTCGCCCCAGCAAGAGGCGAGAATAGAACCCACCGCCGGTTTACATAGCTCACAGCCGTAACCCTTACCGTGTTTAGTTAGCACTTGATCGAAGCTTTTTAGCCCTTCTATACGCACCAAGTGGAATAGCTCTTGGCGTGAATACTCGAAGTGCTCACACAGGTGATTGTTAACTTCAAGCCCAGCCTTGGCTAATTCGGCATTTAATACTTGACCAATCAGCGGCAAACAGCCGCCACAACCAGTACCGGCATTGGTAGAGGCTTTA
This sequence comes from Agarivorans sp., assembly GCF_050295395.1. Taxonomy (NCBI): domain Bacteria; kingdom Pseudomonadati; phylum Pseudomonadota; class Gammaproteobacteria; order Alteromonadales; family Alteromonadaceae; genus Agarivorans; species Agarivorans sp. Next base: position 12,848 of record NZ_JBNKPP010000269.1, on the reverse strand, counting down.
ATTTCGGCCAGTGTGGTGTGCCCTTCGGCTACGGCGGCAGCAATTTTACCTTTGGTCACATCGAAGCAAGAACAGATCACCGCAGAATCAGGCAGGGCATCTGCGCCCATCGCTGGCTTTTCACCACCGGCATGGGCCGGAAGAATTAAGCTATCGGGATGCTCAGGCAAATCAATGTCATTGAGCTTAAGCTGCAGCAAATTGCCATAGTCTGCGGTATCACCCACCAGCACCGCACCCAGTAATTTTTTGCCGTCTTCGGAAACAATCAAACGCTTATATACGCCCTGTTTATCATTTTGATAAACATAGCTTTTACACTTAGGCGTGCGGCCATTAGCATCACCGATACTGCCCACTTTAACGCCGAGTAATTTCAACTTGGCGCTCATGTCTGCGCCGGTGAAGGCACTTTGTTGACCGAGTAGATGATCCACCGCCACTTGCGCCATTTTGTAGCCCGGCGCCACCAAACCAAAGAAGCGCTGGTTCCAAGAAGCACATTCACCAATTGCGTAAATATCTTGGTCGGAAGTGAGGCACTGGTCGTTAATGGCTATGCCGCCACGAGGGGCGATGGTTAACTCAGCTTGGCGAGCCAGTTTGTCCTGTGGACGAATACCGGTAGAGAATACAATGAAATCTACCTCTAACTGGCTGTCATCGGCAAATACCATGGTATTGCGAGCCTGTTCGCCCTGCGCTTTAATTTCTAGGGTATTTTTACCGGTATGCACCTGCACACCCATACGCTCAATGGTGGTACGCAATAATGCTCCACCCTGCTGATCTAACTGTTCAGCCATTAATACGGGAGCAAACTCCACTACATGGGTAGTTACACCTAAGGCTTTTAAAGCGCCTGCCGCTTCTAAACCGAGTAAACCACCACCCACCACGGCGCCACTCTTGCTGTTCTTAGCACAGGCTTCAATGGCTTTAAGATCTTCAATGGTGCGATACACAAAACAGTCTTTTTGCTCGCTACCCTTAATCGGTGGAACCCAAGGGTAAGAGCCGGTGGCAATGATCAGTTTGTCGTAACTAAGCTCTCTACCGCTATTGGAATAAACGATTTTTTGCTGGCGGTTAATGTTAATCGCCCGCTCGCCTAATAAGACTTTAATGCCGTGCTTTTCATAAAAGCCCTGCTTTACCAGTGACAGCTCTTCAGCAGTGTGGTGAGAAAAGTAAGACGACAAGTGAACTCGATCATAAGCCACACGCGGCTCTTCACAGAAAACCTGTACATCGAATTGGCTAATATCGGCCTTTTCAACCAAATCTTCTAAATAACGGTGACCCACCATGCCGTTACCAATAATGACCAGTTTCAACTTGCTCATACACTTCCCACACAAAAAAGATTAATGGGCGGATAATAAGATGTAACAAAAGCAACGAAATGATGTAGATCAATAACAACTTAAAACTACCCTAAAGAGGTAGTTTGCGCAAAATAGCAGCTAACAAGGTAATTTTATTTCACTTGGGTAATAAAATGACGACAAAATGCACGAATGTCGCCCAACTTGATTTTACCATTCGCACTAATTATTTTTTTACAAATCGCCTTACTTAGCTGAAAAACTAAAATATTCACTTAACCTAACCCACTGAAGTCGGTGAAAAGATCAGCTAAAACCTAAAAATATCGCGGCAAATGTAAAAATTTGGTTAATGATTACATCACCAATATAAAGCTTAGGCCTGGCGGTTAATGCTAAGCCTTGTAGAGCGATACCGTTAAATTCACGGAAAAACCCGCAATTTGCCGCTGGCTTTCCGCCATATTGCTAGCTCCCTGCTAGGGCTAAAGGCGCTATGATTTTGCTCTTCTCTATTTTAGTAGTGCATTATTATGAGCCGTTTACATCAGCAACTGGGTATAGGCCAAGGCGCCGCCTTGTTGGCCACCTCTCTCTTAGGTACTGGGATTTTTGTGGTGCCCGCCATTGCCGCCCATATTGCTGGGCGCGACTCCCTGTTGGCCTGGCTATTGCTGATTGCCTTAGTGTTGCCGATTGCCTTTACCTTTGCCGCCTTAGGTAAGCACTACCCTCATGCGGGTGGTGCCGCCCACTTCGTTGCCAAGGCCTTTGGCCCGCGCGCCGAAAAAATCTGCGCCTTCTTGTTTATTGCGGTACTGCCAGTAGGATTACCTGCTGCATTAGTGATGGCCACCGGTTTTTGGCAATCCATTTTTTCACTTAGCTCAGGCGAGCAGTTAGCTGTGCAGCTCGGCAGTCTGGCCGCAATTTGGTTATTGGGCTTAGGCGGCGCTAAATTGTCGGGCAATGTGCAGGGCTTAATCGCGATTTTTATTATCGGTTTGATCCTCAGCCTTAGCTGGCAAGCCAATATTCAGCCGCTGGATTATCAACTGCCCACCAGCTTTTCAGCGGCGAAGATTGCTCCCGCCTTAGCGGTGATGTTTTGGTGTTTTGTGGGCATTGAGGCCTTTACCCACATGGGTGAAGAGTTTCGCAAACCGCAACGCGATTTCCCCATCGCCTTATTGCTGGGCGTATTGATAGCGGGCACGGTCTACTGGGCCACCTCGGTACTGGTACTAAAATATGCCAGCTATGGCGACCAACACGCCAATACTCAGTCCTTAGCTCGCTTGGTAGCGATACTATTTGGTAGTAAAGCCAGTTACTTAGCGGCCATCATTGGCTACTTAGCCTGTTTCGCCAGCATCAATATTTATATTCAGGGTTTTGCTCGCTTAATTTGGAGCATGGCCGACGAAGGGCAATTACCGGCGTATTTTGCACAGCTATCGGGCAACAAGGTGCCACGCCGAGCCCTGACTTTCATCGTGCTAGCCTGCATGGTCAGCAGCCTTTCCATCTGGCTATTTAAGCTACCTTTGGAAGATTTAATTCGTTATGCCAACGGTAACTTCATTGCGGTGTACTTGCTCAGTATGTTGGCTGGAGTGGTCTTGCTGAAGGGCTTAGCTCGGCTACTAGCCTGTATCAGTGTGCTACTGTGCTGCGCCTTACTGGTGGCCTTAGGCAGCCAAGTCACTTATGCACTCATCTTGGGCCTTGGCATGTTCGCCTATTTAAGCTGCAAACCTTACTTCAAGCGACCCTTTGCTCAAGCACTGCCTCCTAGTGAATAAACATCTAGCGGTTTATTGCTAATGTGAGCCGCTAAGCTGCGAGTGTGGCTTAGCGGCTTTGCCAAACAGATGCCTTTTTATCCTCTAAGTATTGCCAGGCTGAGCCACTTCGCTTAGGCTAAAAACTCATCATCAAGGAAAGTTATGACAACTCACTTCTCTCACCTAGTCAGCTCGATTATTGGCGCTAATCACTTAGCTCCTAATCTACTGTGGCTGCTACTTGGTTTGGGCAGCGGTGAGGCTTAGTTAATACTTGATCACTGGCTGCGAAGCGCAGTCAGTGTTGTGTCCTTCGTAGCCGTTATATTCATCATTAGGCAATAAGGACATGCACTTGAACAACTCATCCAGCGCAGCTCTACGAACCCGCATTTCTACTGTTAAGGCCAGCCTCGGATTGAGCCTAGCCTTACTGGCCACCGCCTTATTTTCGCTGAAAGGGATCTGGATAAAACTGGCCTATCAATACGGCATTGATCCCGCCAGCCTAATGACCTTGCGTATGGCCTTTAGCCTTCCGGTGTATCTGGGCCTTGGTGCCTATTGGTGGCGACGCGGGCGCTTTCAAAGTCGCCATATAAAGTCGGCCATTTTACCCGCAGCCTTGGTCGGCAGTTGTGGTTACTACTTAGCAAGTCTACTGGACTTAAGCGGGCTACAGTACATTTCGGCCCCCTTAGAGCGGGTAGTATTGTACGCCTACCCGAGTTTTACCTTATTACTCGCTTGGCTAGTTTATCGGCAACGCCCGCAACGCGCGGTGTTTTTTGCAATTCCACTCAGCTGGTTAGGCGTTTGGCTAATGGTATGGAACGAAGCGCAGCAACAGCTTAATCAAGACCAACTGGCCTTAGGCACCGGCTTAGTGGTGGCCAGTGCCGCCAGCTTTGCCTGTTATTTGGTGTTCAGTAAAAACATCGTCAGCAAAATCGGCAGCCAAGCCTTTACTTGCATTGCTATGGTGGCAGCAAGTTTCGCCATTTTTATTCACTTTAGCTTACAACCTAGCTTGCCTTCGCTGTTGGGCTATCCGCTGCCGGTCTATGGCTACGCATTATGTATGGCGCTATTTTCAACGGTCATTCCGTCGTTTTTGTTTAGCGAAGCCATTCACCGCATTGGCGCCCAGCGTACCGCCATTTCGGGAAGCTTAGGTCCGGTAATTACTCTGCTGCTAGCAGCGTGGATCTTAGGAGATAGCATTAGCTGGCTGCAGCTTATTGGCATCACCTTAGTGGTAACTGCGATAAGTCTGCTTAATCGAAAATAGCAATTGCACATAGTGAGTAGGCGCAGGGCTTAGTGATTTTTACTAGGCCTTGCCCCTGCTGCTGTTTATACTGCGGGCAACAGCAGCAGGGCTTAGACAATGCAACAAGTGAACTACCTCAGCGCTTATCCAGCGGCGCTACAGCAGCAAATTCAACAATTGATAGAACAACAACAGTTGGGTCACTGGCTGCGCGCTAAATATCCCCACGAACACCAGTTGAGCAACGACCAAGCCCTGCGCGACTACACTATCGAATTAAAAAACCGCTACATGCGTAAATCTGCGCCGCTCAGCAAGGTGGTGTACGATCCCAAAATTCATGTGCTAAAACATGCCTTGGGTTTACACAGCTATGTGTCTCGAGTTCAAGGCAACAAACTAAAAAGCAAGAACGAAATACGCATTAGTAGCCTGTTTAAAAAAGGGCCGGAAGCCTTTTTACAAATGATAGTGGTACATGAGCTCGCTCACCTTAAAGAGAAGCAGCACAACAAGGCCTTCTACCAATTATGTCAGCACATGCTGCCTCACTATCATCAGCTAGAATTTGATACTCGTGTCTATCTCACTCACTTAGAGCTGATAGGCCCGGTCTATAGTTAAGTAGAACCAGTGAATTAACCTGCAAACATAACCAAGTAGGCGTTGAAAACGACTATGCTTAGTGGGCAAATGTGGGGCCGCAGCCACAGCGGCAATCACCAAGGTTTAAACATAAGTCATTGATATAAAATAGATGTCGGCCATTTGTCGGGTTACTGTCGTTACCTAAATGGAATAAACTAGCTAAGGTTGTGGTCGGAATAGCAGTAAGGGAATAATGATGATCGTAAAAAAACTCCGGTTGCAAAGGGCTTGGTCTCAGGAGCAATTGTCTGAGCTTACCGGCTTGAGTATTAGAACTATTCAACGCATAGAAGGTGGGCAAAAACCCAGCCTCGAATCACTAAAAGCCTTAGCTGCTGTATTTGAAATTGAGCTTAGCGACCTTCAGATGGAGCCCGACATGAACAGTAATATTCGCGTCACCGAAGACGAACAAAAAGTCTTCAAACAAGTACAAGCAATTAAAGGTTTTTACTCTCACCTCACCAGCTATGTACTGGTTATATGTATGTTGTTTGTAATTAACCTAGTCACTCACCCAGAATACATTTGGGCCTTCTGGCCCGCATTGGGTTGGGGCATCGGCATTGCTAGCCACGGTTTGAGGGTCTTTAACGTAATTAATTTCTTTGGCCCTCAATGGGAGAAAAAGCAAATCGAAAAAAGACTCGGCCGTAAGCTCTAAACCTATTATGGCCCCTACGCGCAGCGGATCCCTAGTATTCGCTGCTAGCGTAAAATATCAGCAACACTTGATGTATTCGATCCTGCAAACAGGATTAGCGCCCTACTATAACTAGCACTAAGATGGCTTCATCCTATTACTTCAGATGAGCCAAACTCAATACACCGCGTTAGTTCGCCGAATCTGTGAGCTTATTGCGCGGGATAAATCGATAAGGCCTTATTTGGCAAAGCTATTTATTTCAGGGCAAACAACAATGAAAAATATTATCTCAATACAATCGCATGTGGTGTTTGGCCATGCGGGTAACAGCTCTGCAGTGTTTCCTTTACAACGCATGGGTTTTGAAGTGTGGCCAATCCATACGGTGCAATTCTCTAATCATACCCAGTATGCCGAGGGCTGGACTGGCCAAGCCTTTAGCGCCGCGCATATATCACAATTAGTAGATGGCATTGCCGCCATAGACCAGCTCAAAAACTGTGATGCCTTAATATCGGGCTATCAGGGCAGCGCCGAACAATGCCTCGCCACCTTTGATGCGGCAACACGCCTAAAACAAGCCAACCCACAGGCGCTGTACATTTGCGACCCGGTAATGGGAGACCCACAGAAGGGCTGTATAGTGGCCGATGGCGTGAGTGAGGCCTTATGCCAAAAATTACTGCCCATGGCCGACGTGATCGTGCCTAATCAATTCGAACTCAGCCAGTTTGTTGAAATGGACATCGAGACCCTAGATGATGCCATTGAAGCCTGCCAACGCGCCTTAGCCAAAGGCCCCAAACTGGTATTGGTTAAACACTTACACTGCTTGTCTGAGCAACAATTTAGCATGATGCTAGCCAGCCGAAAGGGCTGCTTCTTACTGCAACGTCCTCATTTAGACTTTGCCAAAGCTCCGGTGGGTGTGGGTGATTTAATCACTGCCACTTTCAGCGGTGCCTTATTGCAAGGCTTAGCTCCAGTGGCGGCTTTTGAGCACTGTCATAATGCCGTATATGGGGTATTGAAAACCACTCAACAAAGCCAACAGTGGGAGCTGCAAACCGTTGCTGCACAACAACAATTTATTACGCCAAGCTCAAACTATCGCGCCCAACAGCTCAGCCAATTAAGCACCATAATTTAACCCAAGTATCACCGCGATAGTCAATCGGCAACAAGCCTATAACAGGCGGGTTTAAAGGGAGCTGGTTCGAGGCGGTGATAGGCTTTTAGCTAAGTCAAAAAAAACTGATTAATGTGCAATAAATTGCTTGTCAATCTTATCCAGCTAAGGTTTAATCGCGAAAAATTTATCCAGCTCACTACAAGCTGGACAATCAATATACGCAATACTTCAGTAAAAGGTTTTTTATGGTTCTCGCGGCATAAGCCGTGAAAGTTGCCTAGCGCATTTTTCACGGTGGAAAAGAGCATATATATTATGAATACATCTATCAGCATTAAAACGTTGTTTCGACAACTACGACTCTTCGTCGTCACCCTCTATGCAGTTCAAGACTGCGACAATTTTTATCATCCCTTAGTCGCCTATTTCCGTCGAATTCGCGCTAACGCCTCGCGCGAAGAAGCCGCCACGAACTACGCCTAATCTCTCGGTTATTACCTATATTTACTGTGCTTGAGCAGGCTTTATTGCTACCTGTTGCTCAACCAGCACGGCGCATTTTAGCACCCGATTTTTGTTTTAGAGGAATACCCATGTTAGTTGAACAACGCTATTTTGAAACCCTACACCCCGGTTACGGCCAGTACTTTGACGTAGAGAAAGTGCTGTTTGAACAAAAAACCGAACAATGGCACTTAGTGATTTTTGACAATCCGTTTTTTGGTCGAGTAATGGCCTTGGACGGCGTGATTCAAACCACCGAACGTGACGAATTTATTTACCACGAAATGCTCACCCATACCCCCCTACTCGCCCACGGCAACGCGAAGAGCGTATTAATTATTGGTGGCGGCGACGGCGGTATGCTACGCGAAGTGGTTAAGCACAGCGCCATTGAACACATCACCATGGTAGAAATTGATCATGCCGTGGTAGACATGTGCAAAGAATTCTTACCTGGGCACTCGGCTGGGGCTTATGACGACCCACGAGTGAACTTGGTGATTGCCGATGGCGCAGAGTTTGTAAAAACCACCGAACAAAAATTTGATGTGATCATTTCCGACTGTACCGATCCCATCGGCCCCGGTGAAGTGCTGTTCCACTCCGACTTTTATGCAGCCTGTAACGCCTGCCTAAACGACGGCGGCATCATGGTGGCGCAAAACGGTGTGGCCTTCATGCAAATCGATGAAGTGACCACCAGCCAAGTACGTTTATCTCAGTACTTTAGTGATTGTTCTTTCTACAGCGCGGCAGTACCCAGCTACGTGGGTGGCATCATGACCTTTGCTTGGGCCAGCCAACAAGCCGAGCTACGCCAAGCACCACTAGAAGTAATTACCCAACGTTTTAATGCGGCCAAGTTGCAGACCCGCTACTACACCCCAGCGATTCATCTCGCCAGCTTCAGTTTGCCTCGCTACATTGAGCAAGCGCTAGCTAACGTTCAGGAGCGATAATATGAGCAAATCCACTTGGTCTGCACAAGATAGCTGCAACCTTTACAACATTCCTTACTGGAGTCAGGGTTACTTTACGGTTAACCCACAAGGTGAAGTGGTGGTGAAGCCTAGCTCGGCGCATCCCGATGCTGAAATTGCTTTAAGCCAACTGAGTAAAGAGCTGAATCGCCAAGGTATTTCACTGCCTGCGCTGATCCGTTTTCCACAAATATTGGAAGACCGCGTAGCGCGGCTTTGTGAAGCCTTTAACCAAGCCATGGCCAATTATGAGTATCAAGGTGACTACCTAGCGGTTTACCCAATCAAAGTAAACCAGCAACACAGCGTAGTTAAAGGTTTGTTGGGCAGCCCTTCAGCCAAAAAACGTCAACTGGGTTTAGAAGCAGGCAGCAAGCCCGAGCTTATGGCCGTGCTCGCCATGGCCCAGCAAGCCAGCTCGGTGATTGTTTGTAATGGTTACAAAGACCGCGAATACATTCGCCTAGCGCTAATTGGCGAGAAGCTAGGCCACCAAGTGTATATCGTGCTAGAAAAACTATCCGAACTGAGCATGGTGCTCAGCGAAGCGAAAAAACTCGGGGTATGCCCACGCTTAGGCCTTCGTGCGCGCCTCGCCTCTCAAGGCCAAGGCAAGTGGCAAGCCAGTGGTGGCGAAAAATCAAAGTTTGGTTTATCGGCCGCCCAAGTATTAAAGGTGATTGAACAGCTACAAAGCCAAGACATGCTAAGCAGCTTGCAATTACTGCATTTCCACTTAGGCTCGCAAATCGCCAATATTCGCGATGTGCGTAAAGGCGTGAGCGAAGCGGCTCGTTTTTACTGCGAGTTACGCCAATTGGGCGCTGATATTAGCTGCATTGACGTGGGCGGCGGCTTAGCCGTGGACTACGATGGCACCCGCAGCCAAAATGCCAATTCAATGAACTACGGCATGAGCGAATACGCCAATAACATCGTCTACAGCATTGGCGATATTTGTCAGCAACAGCAACAACCCATGCCACGGATTATGTCTGAATCTGGTCGCAGCTTAAGCGCCCACCATGCGGTACTGATTACCGATGTGATTGGCAGTGAAAGCTATCAACCCGAAGACATTGCCGCGCCAAGCGAAGACGCGCCGCAATTGCTGCACAATATGTGGAGCACTTGGACTGAACTGAGTCAGGGTTCAGACCAACGCGCCTTAGTGGAAAGCTACCACGACAGCCAAAGTGATTTAGCCGAAGTGCATACTCAGTTCAACCTGTCGCTAATCAACCTGCAGCAACGTGCTTGGGCAGAGCAACTTAACCTGCGAGTAAGTTACGAAATCCAGCAGCGCTTATCGCGCCTTAATCGTAGCCATTTAGCACTGTTGGATGAGCTTAGAGAACGCTTAGCCGATAAGTTTTTTGTTAACTTCTCGCTATTCCAATCACTACCCGACAACTGGGGCATCGATCAGGTATTTCCTATTTTGCCTTTGTCGGGTTTAGACCAAGCCCCACAACGCCGTGCAGTGATCCTCGATATTACCTGCGATTCCGATGGCAGCATCGACGAGTACGTGGATGGCAGTGGCATAGAAACCACTTTGCCAGTGCCAACCTGGCACAAAGATAAACCTTATTTAATGGGCTTTTTCTTGGTGGGCGCTTATCAAGAAATTCTCGGTGACTTACACAACCTATTTGGCGATACCGACTCAGCAGCGGTGGTAATCAACCAAAAAGGCAAGGCCGAAGTAATAGACATTCACCCCGGCGACACCGTAGAAGATGTATTAGCCAGCGTGAATTTAAACAGTGATGAATTTGTACGCAGCTATCGTGAGCTAGTAAGACAAAACATCGCCAAAGACCAGCAGCGTGCCATTCTTTCTGAACTAGAGGCGGGTTTGCGCGGCTACACCTATTTAGAAGACTATGCAGAGGGCTAACTAAGATGACGCATTTGTTTTTTGAAGGCTCGGAGAAAAAACTCGAGCTAAGCCTAGTGCCCGGTAGCCCTTCGCTACGCTCGCTAGGCTATGAATTTTGGTCACAAGCAGTACACATTGCCAAAGCCGAGATCCTCTCGCAAATTAGCAATGAGTACTGCGATGCTTATTTACTTAGCGAGTCCAGCCTGTTTGTTTGGGATCAGCGTTGTTTAATGCTGACCTGCGGCAATACCACCTTGGTGGATGCGGCGATTTGGCTGGATCAGCAACTAGGCAGTGAAAACATCGCCTTTCTTAGCTACCAGCGAAAAAATGAGTATCAATTGCAGCTGCAACCTTCTTGCCCCAAAACCGACTTAAGTCGCTTGCGCGAGGCCATGCCGATGAAAGCCTACCAGTTAGGCTACTTAGACAGCCATCACCACTTTGTTTGCCACTTAGACAAGGCCTTTACACCGCCGCCCAGAGACATCACCTGTGAGCTGTTGATGTATCACGTACAAGGGCCAAACGCAGATTATCTGCGTAGCGAAGGTCAGTCTATAGAGCAAGTAAGGAAACTGCTTAAGTTAGACTTGCTATTTCCCGGCTTTACCATCGACGACTACTTGTTCGAGCCTCACGGCTACTCGATGAACGCGCTCCGTGGTGAACATTACGCCACCATCCATGTTACCCCAGAGCAGCATAGCTCTTATGTAAGCTTGGAAACCAACCTCAACTTGGGCAGTACCCATGCTTATATCGTGAAGCAGCTATTAAGCGTACTGCAACCTAGCAGTTGGGACACCCTAGGTTTTAATTGCCAACCCTTCTCGCCCTTAGGCGCCGAGCAAATTGAAGTGAGCAAGGGTAATGTAGACCTAAGCTGTGGTTACCAAGTGGATTTTCGCCACTACCAACACCTGCAGCGCCGAGTTCAACCGGTGATTCAACTGTAAGCGTCTAAGCCAGCCGAGCCTTCGGCTGGCTTACCGACTAAACCCTTAACTTTATGCGCTTGCTATAAGCCCCGCCCTGTTGTGAGATAATGCAACCAATCATTGCTACCTCTTAAACTGGCAGCCTTTGCCGCTTTCTGCTTGTCATAGGCAACGTGAATATGCTCACAACAACGGCATTAGCTGTGCTGCAATCTAAAATGGCATAACTTGCGTGTGGGCTGTAGTTTTCCATCACGTGCGGCAATGGCTCGGCATCATTGTAGGTTGGCAAACCAACACTGCCAGGATTGACGATTAATTGCCCAGAGCGGGTAACAACGCTACGCGGTATATGAGTATGACCACACAATATAAACTCTGATGTTTCACCCGCTAACAGGGCCACTATCTCACTATCCAGACGCACTACAGCACGGCCTGCTTCAACATTTTCTAGCAGCTAGACTAAATCATCGCTGGGACTGGCATGACAAAGAAAAACTTGTTCAGTTAATTGATGACTAAAGGGCAGCTGGCGCATCCACTCTAAGGGTTTGGAACCAAGGTCTTCGAGTATGAACTGCATGGTTGAATTGGCATCTATCTCACTTACCCTTGCTTCATAAATTTGCCGGTCTTGATTTCCTCGCACCGTGACCAGCTGATTTTCCATTAGCAGCTCGTAGGTATCTTTCGGGCTATTGGCCCATAAAGAATATCGCCTAAATTCACAGTAACATCTACGCCACGCTTGCTTACATCTGACAATACAGCTGACAAGGCAAATACGTTGCTATGAATATCGGACAAGACCGCAATTCGCATTTCTATCCTTTTAAAAGCTTATAACGGCCATGCAAAGCAATGCAGCAAAGTTGTGCCGAAGCCGATTCAAGTGCTTGTTATGGTTTTCTTAATTCAAGCACTTCATCTTCTATATGATCGGTTTCACCCGAAAACCGCCAGCCTAGGTGTCGATAAAACCCATGAGCTCTTACATCATGATCCGAAGATGCCGTCAGCCAAAGCTTATTTAGGCCGGAGTGAAACAACTTCTCTACCACCATGGTAAGAAGATTTTTAGCTATACCATTCCCTTCATACTCGGGTAATACAGCTAAAACAAGAATTTCGCCAGTTGCCATATCAGCGAAACAAAAGGCAATCACTTCATCTTCGAATTCAGCCACATCGCCAATAATACTTCCATTTAGCAATAAGGGTTCCCATGCCTCTTTTGTCACACCATTTTTTCTCAGATGTTCTCTAGAGATAGGGTTATCTCTTGTCATGCCTCTAATTGCTATGCAGCGCTCAAGATCCCTAACTTCCGCTTCTCTGAATTTAATGTTCACTTAATAATTGTCTCCAGCGTTGTCACCAAAACAAAACCCCGCCATTGGCTGTCCAGCTCAGCTTGACTAGGCGAACAACATGATCTTGTTAGGCGCGACCTTACCCATAATGAGAGTTACGCTGGAGCTCACCATTGTCGCCCTAGTGGCTCACCGAGTTAGAGAATACGTTCATTACAAATACGCCACTGACGATGAGCAGCATGCCGATGATGGCGGGTAAATCGAGTTTTTGACCAAATAACACTGCGCCCACAATGCTAATGAGTACGATGCCTAGGCCCGACCAAATTGCATAAGCCACACCCACTGGCACAGATTTCAATACCAGCGATAAAAAGTAAAACGCCACCGCATAACCTAGTA
>NZ_JBNKPP010000268.1:0-13079 GCF_050295395.1 Agarivorans sp. | reverse complement strand
GGCTCTTTAACTAATACGGTAAATAGCATTAATAGCGCTACGATGATACACATGCCTAAATACACCCCGTTCCAGCCAATTTCATCGGCATTGATGAAAGCTAAGTAGCCGGGGAGCGAGTAGCCGGTCCACCAACCGATGACGGCCATAGCCGACGCTTGGGGCAGTCGGTGCGGATCACTAGTAGAGAAACTGTCGATACGGTAAGCATCGATGGCTATATCTTGAGTGGAAGAGGCGGTGGCAATGCACAGGGCTAATAGTGAGGTAAACATCAGGCTTTTAGCGGGGTCGAACTGGGCGATGCCAAAGGTGCAGACTAATACTATGCTTTGGCAGAAAAATATCCAGCTGCGGCGTTGCCCCAACCAAGTATGCAGTAGTGGCAGCTTAACCCTATCTACCAATGGCGCCCACATAAAGTTAATCGCGTAAACCGTGAATACCGAGCCAAAAAAGCCAATGGCCGAGCGAGATAAGCCCGCATCGGTGAGCCAACCCGACATGTTTGAGCCTATCAGCACCCACGGAAAACCACTGGCGCAACCCAGCATAAATACCCAAAGTAAGCGTTTATCAAGATAAGAGCGTAGCGTTTGGGACCAGTTTAGCGCTGTTTTCATAGTGATCCCGGTGATGGGGGCGATGATCGGCCAAGGCTGAAGGCTGTGCCGGCTCCAGCAGTAGCCCGTCTTCGATGATGACTTTTTCCTTGGGAGCGTTGTGCGAGCCAAGGATTTAGCGCTGTTTTCATAGTATGCTCGGTGGCGGGGCGAAAGGCTAAGGTTGTGCTTGGTCTACAAGTACTACGTCTTCGATAATGACTTTTTCCATGGGCACATTACGCATGCCGGGAATCGGACCGCTTTTAGTGGGTTTATTAACGATTTTGTCTACCACATCCATGCCGGCACTGATTTCGGCAAATACGGTATAACCAAATTTATTGGGGCTGCCATCGAGATAGCCGTTGTCGATAACGTTAATGAAAAACTGGCGAGTGGCACTATGCGGATCGTTGGTTCTGGCCATGGCTACGCTACCGCGGGTATTGCTTAGGCCATTTTTAGATTCGTTTTCTACTGGTTTGTAGGTAGCGACTTGTTCGTAATTGATGGAGTAACCACCACCTTGAGCCATGAAGCCGGGAATGGTGCGATGAAACAAGGTTCCTTTGTAGCTACCATCCTCAACGTAACGTAGGAAGTTAGCCACCGTTTTAGGTGCTGCTTCAGGCTTGAGCTGCATTTCAAAACTACCTTGGTTGGTAATAAAGCGGACGGTTTCTGCACTCACATTTAGGCTTAACAAGGCCACAGCGGCGGTGATAAGTCCTTTGCGTAAGATACTCAAATTCATTGTTGGTTCTCCAATACTGCTAATAATTGAGGGTCGCTGGCAATTTCACTCAGTAGTTGTGACAGTTGTTTACTCATGACCTCAGCCTGTTTATTCACATTGACTGAGAATGCCCCTTCGTGGCTATGGTTTGAGCGAAATTGCTTAGCTAAGGTTTGACTGGGGGTATCTACAGTAACGCTAATGCGTATGGTACTGCTGGCTTGATATTTAACGCTGCTTTCGTCTACCCGGCTGGCTAGCTCAAGAATATCAATGGTGATGCGTTGTGGGGCATCGGCAACCACGCCTAAACCTTGTTGCTGCCAAGCTTGGCTTAACTGCTGTTCAATGCTTTGGCGTAAGTTATTGGCACTGGCAATAAGCTCAGCCTGTTCTTGATCCTGTTGATGAATGCTGATTAAAAAGCGGTTGCTGCGTAGATCTTGCGAGCGTATGGCGATGATACTATTTACCTGCTGCGTAGTGTTGAGTTCTACCTGAGGATTAAGTTGTACCTGTTGTGGTTGGCTACTACAAGCTCCTAGTAGGAGAGTCATCCCCAATGTGAGGGCGGTTAATAAAGACGGCTTTTGCAATGGGATCACCTATATTGTCGGATTAACGCTTAGTACTGCTCAGAATAACAAATTTACTATTGCTGGCCAGCAACTTATAACCCCCAAATAAGCTTTTTAATAAGGGGTGATAGCCAAGGTGGCGGTTGGCCACGACCAATAACTGCCCGCCCGAGCGTAAGCAGCGCTTAGCGTCACGAAACATTTGCTGGGCGATATGGCTGGAAATGGTGTTTTGCTGATGAAAAGGTGGATTGCATAGGATTAGATCGGCGCTATCACTCTCTTGATGTTGCAGCCCATTGTCTTGGCTAAAGCTGCAGCGAGCCAGCTGTTCTGGATGGTTTAAACTGACGTTATTTTGTGCCGATGCTAGAGCCATGGCCGACTCATCACAAAACTGAACTTGCGCATTGGGATAAAGCTCTAAAGCGCGTAAGCCTAACAGGCCGTTGCCGCAGCCAAGGTCGATCACCGTTTCGACATTTTGGGCAGGAAGATGCTGCAACATAAAGCGCGTACCAATATCGAATTTGCCAAAGCAAAATACGTTGGCGTGGTCTTTGAGTTGCCACTGGTATTCGGCAATCTGCCAGCATTTAGGGTAGGGCATAGTGCTGTGCTTGTGCTGGTAATGGCCAAACAATAAACGGGCTTTTTTCTTTGCTAACGAAGTGGTGACATTACCGAGATGTTGTTCAAATAAGCTAAACACCGACTTGGGTAAGCTTTTTAACATCGCTCCACAGGCAAATTTACTACTTTCGTTTAATATACTTTGTAGGCTTATTAGCTGATATTCCAAGTAATTTAGGCTTTTGGCTAAGCGCATTAAAATCAGCTCAGCCGCAGGTAGTTCGGAAGTACTTGATACAATATTAAGCCGCTGTGGGTCGAGTTGATTGGCCGCTAGGTTTTGTTTTAGCGCTTGCTGTGCCACAAAGGAGTCACTAAGCCAAGTAATTTGGCTGTGGGCAAATTGCGGCATGGCTAACACGCCACAGGCCAAAGCACCAAACTCATCATTAATAATGAGAATGTGATGCACGATGGCGTCTTGCTGATTGGCATAATCAAGCAACAACTCATCGGCAGCGCTCCAAGCGCGTAAATCTTGGCTATGCTCTTGAGGATAACGTGATAAGTTTAGTGAGTGTGAGTTTAGCTGCAAATGTTGACTCATTATGGGTTTGTTTAACGCAGGCCTTGAATAGTGGCAGCAGTGTATCTAAGTTGACGCCTAAACTAAAGCTACAGTGACGAGGAATAGGCAGCAGTGGAACCGGCAACACACAGTGATATTAACCAGCAATTGTTAGTTTATCGAGCTTGGTTAAATGCCGGTGAGGCGACACAGTTGTTTCAGCGCTTACAAAACGAGTTGCCATGGCAGCAACACCATATTCAAGTATTTGGTAAACGTTGTTTAGAGCCTCGCTTGTCATTGTGGGTAGGTGATGAAGACTGCGCTTACCGTTACTCTGGGCGCTGGCGTGAGCCAAGCCCTTGGCCAGACTATCTGTTAGCGTTAAAGCAAGCCTTAGAGCAGCGAGTTCAACAGCCGTTTAACAGCGTACTGCTCAACTACTATCGAGATGGCGCAGATTATATGGGCTGGCACAGCGACAATGAGAAGCAATTGGGCTCGGTACCGGTAATTGCATCGCTGAGTTTGGGCGAAGCGCGACGTTTTTTATTCCGCCATAAGCTGAATAATGAGCGCAGGGAATATCTTTTGGAAAACGGCGATATGCTGCTAATGAATCAGCTTTCGCAGCAGCAATGGCAGCACAGTTTACCTAAGATGCTGAAAGTAAAACGTCCAAGGATTAATTTAACGTTTCGTTATACAATGAATTTAAGTTAATAAAGCAATGCAGGATGCTAGCATGCGTGTAGAAACCATCATCAGAGAGAAGTTACAACAGGCCTTTGCGCCACAGTACTTAGCGGTAGAAAATGAAAGCCATATGCATAATGTGCCAGAGGGCTCAGAAAGTCATTTTAAAGTGACTATAGTGAGTGAGGCATTTGAAGGAAAACGCTTGTTGCAATGCCATCGGGCGGTCAATCAGGCCTTAGCCGATGAGCTGAAAGCCGATGTTCATGCTTTGGCGATGCATACCTATACTCCCAGCCAGTGGGCGCAGTTGCAAGCTGTTCCTAGCTCTCCACAATGCCGTGGAGGCCACTAAGCAAACTTAATCATAGATACGCATCAAATAAGGATTGTTTAATGCGCTTATATATAAAAGTTAGCTTGTTAGCTTGTTTGCTAACATCCTGTTATGGCTCGATATTTAACGAGTCGGCAGCGAGTAAACCAGAGTTTACTTGGACTTTGGTAACCTCATGGCCCAAAGACTTACCTGGTTTAGGTTCAACCCCAGAGCGTTTTGCAGAAGAAGTGCAAGCCATGAGTGGCGGACGCTTAACCATTAAGGTGTATGGCGCCGATGAGTTACACTCGGCCATGGATGTGTTTAAGGTGGTGTCTGAGGGCGAAGTAGAAATGGGCCACAGTGCTTCCTACTACTGGCAAAAACAGTTGCCTGCGGCGGTGTTTTTTACTGCCATCCCTTTTGGTATGCGAGCTAAAGAGCTGAATGCCTGGTTATATCTTGGTGGAGGGTTAGAGCTATGGAGAGAACTTTATGCGCCTTACCATGTTATCCCTTTTCCGGGCGGTAATACCGACGCTCAAATGGGCGGCTGGTTTAATAAGAAAATCACCACTATCGATAGTTTTAAGCAGCTAAAGATCCGTTTTCCCGGTTTGGGGGGCGATGTGTTGACCAAGTTGGGAGCCCAAACCAGTACCCAGTCCGCAGGACAACTTTTTACCGCCCTGCAATCAGGAGAGCTGGATGCGGTGGAGTGGGTCGGTCCCTATAATGATTTGGTGTTTGGTTTTCACCGAGTGGCTTCCTACTATTATTATCCAGGCTGGCATGAGCCCAGTACTAATTTAGAATTTATTGTTAATGAGCAAGCATTTAGAGCGTTACCTGCTGATTTACAAAGAATTGTAGAAAATGCTACTGAAGTGGTGAATCAAGAAACGCTTAATGAGTATGTCGTCTACAATGTAGAAGCATTAAATGTACTGGCTAATGAACATGGAGTGGAAGTATTGGCTTTCCCTCCCCCTGTGCTAGACAAACTTAAACAACTTAGTGCGGAAGTTATCTCAGATTTGGCTCAGCAGGATCCCTTCTTTGAAAGGGTTCTCACTAGTTACCAACGGTTTCAATTTGGTGTTAATAAGTATAATCAGGTGGAGTTGCATCCCACAACCTTAGAATAATCTGATTATGTTGATTTTTTGTTTAGAAAAGTTTTCCATCGGGCTTGGTTAAGGTTTGGTGGGCTAAAAAGTAGTTTCGTCTAAGTATTAACATTTTGCTAACACTTTGGCTGCGTAGGCTACATTTTTGGCCTTTTTCTTTGGTGAAATGGGTTTATTTGGTGCTAGAATAATCGCGATTTCTGTGTCTTGTTAGCTAATTGTCTATGACTTGTTAGCCGAACTAATTATTTTTGAGTGCAAAAGTTACACAGAGATCATCGCTCGTCTTCCGACCCAACACATGTGTAAGAGAGTATGATTACAATAAATAAAGGATTGGACTTGCCGATTAAGGGCAGTCCCAAACAACAAATAGTAGACGCGTCTATTGTTACCAAAGTTGCAGTACTTGGCGAAGATTATGTAGGCATGCGCCCTACAATGAAAGTTCGAGTTGGTGATGTGGTAAGTCAAGGTCAGGCGTTGTTCGAAGACAAAAAGAATCTCGGCGTTGTGTTTACCGCACCTTGTGCCGGTGTTATTCAGGAAATTAACCGTGGTGCCCAGCGTGTCTTGCAATCGGTAGTGATTGAAAAGCAAGATGGCGACAGCATTGATTTTGGTAAGTTAAGCGACGCTGAGATCGATAAAGCAGAGCGCGCCCAAATCGTAGACCGGTTAGTTAATTCTGGTCAGTGGGTTGCGTTTAGAACGCGTCCTTATAGCAAAGTACCTGCGATAGATTCAGAACCCTCCGCTATCTTTGTTACTGCCATCGACACCAATCCATTAGCAGCCGATCCTAAAGTGGTTATCGACCAAAACCAAGCTGCTTACCTGACCGGTTTGCGAGTTTTGTCGCGTTTAACCAGTGGTGAAGTGTTTGTTTGTAAAGCAAATAATGACTTACCCAAGTCGGATGCGGCCCGTGTTGAAGAGCATGTTTTTGCTGGACCTCATCCGGCGGGCCTAGCCGGTACTCATATTCATACCCTTAAGCCGGCCAGTGCGCAACGTACTCTGTGGTCTATTTCTTATCAGGACGTTATTGCCTTCGGTCATCTGTTTGCCACCGGTAAACTTTACAATCAGCGGATTATTTCTCTGGCTGGCCCAGTGGTTAAAGAACCGCGCCTATTACGTACCGAATTGGGTGCCGACATCAATCAATTGATTGAAGGGGAATTGATTGACGGAGAGCACCGAGTGATTTCGGGTACGGTGCTGATGGGTACTCATGCAACTGGTCCTCATGCTTATTTAGGTCGTTATCACATGCAAGTGGCAGCGGTGGAAGAAGGCTACGAAAAAGAATTTATGGGTTGGGCTGTTCCCGGCAGTAAAAAATTCTCTCTAGCTAAGGTATTCATCTCTGGCTTGAACAAGAGCAAATTGTTCTCATTCACTACGACCACAGGTGGTAGTGCTCGTGCCATGGTGCCAATTGGTCAATATGAGCGAGTGATGCCTTTAGATATTTTACCCACTCTGTTACTTCGCGATTTATTGGCCAATGACACTGACAGTGCCCAACAATTGGGTTGCTTAGAGTTAGATGAAGAAGATTTGGCGCTATGTACCTTTGTGTGTCCCGGCAAATACGAGTACGGTAGCGTGCTGCGTGATTGCTTGACCAAGATTGAGAAGGAAGGTTAAGCATGAGTCTTAAGCATTTTATTGAAAAAATTGAACCGCAATTTCTACCTGGCGGTAAACACGAAAAGTGGTTTGCTTTATATGAAGCGACGGCTACATTTCTTTATACCCCAGGCCTTGTCACTAAAAAGAACACCCATGTTCGTGATGCGATTGATTTAAAACGTATCATTATTTTCGTTTGGCTAGCCTTAATGCCAGCGATGTTTTTTGGCATGTATAACACGGGTATTCAGGCTAATGAAGCGATTATGTCTGGCACTGGTAGTTTACCCGATGACTGGCATGGTGCCTTATTGAGTCTATTGGGCGTTCCTCTAGGGGCTGACGCCGGATGGTTCGCATCCTTGCTTTATGGCGCGGTGTTCTTTCTGCCTATCTACCTGACCGCGTTTGTGGTGGGTGGTTTTTGGGAAGTGTTATTTGCTTCGGTTCGTGGCCATGAAGTCAACGAAGGCTTCTTTGCTACCTCCATCCTATTCGCGCTAACGTTACCGGCGACCATGCCTTTATGGCAAGTGGCTCTAGGTATCTCCTTTGGTGTGGTGGTGGCGAAAGAAGTATTTGGTGGAACGGGTAAAAACTTCTTAAACCCGGCTTTAGCGGGGCGTGCGTTTTTGTTCTTCGCGTACCCAACCGCTATTTCTGGTGATGCAGTATGGACTGCGGTAGATGGCTTCTCGGGAGCAACCCCACTAAGTGTAGTGGCGGCTCAAGGTGTTGAAGGCTTAGCTGCACAAGGAATTACTTGGATGAATGCCTTCTTTGGCTTTATTCAGGGGTCAAGCGGTGAAACCTCAGCCTTCCTATTGGCGCTAGGTGGTTTGTTCTTGATTATTACCAATGTGGCTTCTTGGCGGATTGTCGCAGGCGTGATGTTAGGTATGATAGCCACCAGTTTGTTGTTAAACCTAATCGGTTCTGACAGCAACATGATGTTCCAATTACCACCACATTGGCACTTTGTATTGGGTGGCTTTGCCTTGGGCATGTTCTTCATGGCAACTGACCCTGTATCAGCTTCGTTTACCGATAAAGGTAAATGGTGGTACGGCGCTCTTATTGGCGTGATGGTAGTGTTAATCCGCGTGGTAAACCCTGCATTCCCAGAGGGCATGATGTTAGCCATTCTTTTCGCTAACTTATTCGCCCCGATTTTTGACTACTTTGTAGTTCAAGCCAATATCAAACGGAGGCTTGCTCGCGATGGCCAGTAATGATTCCTTAGCCAAAACCATAAAGGTTGTTGTTGGCGTAAGTTTAGTGTGTTCGATTGTTGTATCGCTGGCTGCAGTTGGTTTGCGAGGCATGCAGCAACAGAACGCCGTTGAAGATAAACAAAAGAATATTTTAGCGGTGTCGGGTGTGGATTTAGCCGGCCGTGATGTAGCGAAAGTTTACGCAGAGGTGATTGAGCCAAAAGTAGTAGACATAGAAACCGGTGAGTTTGTTAGTGATGACAAAGTTAATCCGGCTACCTTTGAACAGCGTAAAGCCGCAAAGGATCCTGATACCAGTATTCGTTTATCGGGTGAAGAAGATATTGCAGGTATTGTTCGCCGCTCTAACCTAGCTAGTGTGTATTTGGTAAAAAATGACCAAGGTGAAATAGAACGCGTGATTTTACCTGTGCATGGCCGCGGTCTGTGGTCAACCATGTATGCTTTTTTAGCGGTGCAACCTGACGGTAATACTGTTGACGCCATCGTATACTACGACCAAGGGGAAACTCCCGGATTGGGTGGCGAAGTGGCCAACCCACTTTGGCAAGCGAAGTTTGAAGGTAAAAAACTCTACGATGAAAATGGCGATGTGGCTATCAACATCATTAAAGGTTCTGCGCCTGAAGGTTCCCCACATAAAGTAGATGGTTTATCGGGGGCAACCTTAACCAGTAACGGTGTCGATCACACTTTTAAATTTTGGTTAAGTGATAAAGGCTTTGGTAAGTTCCTGGCCAAGTTGCAACAGGGAGGCTTAAACAATGGCTGATGCTAAAGAAACGAAAAAGGTACTGTTCGGGCCGATATTAGGTAATAACCCAATTGCTCTGCAGGTATTAGGCGTTTGTTCTGCTTTGGCAGTGACCAGTAAACTGGAAACAGCCTTTGTAATGACGCTAGCCGTGATGATGGTAACGGCATTCTCTAACTTGTTTATTTCGATGATTCGTAACCACATTCCAAGTAGTGTGCGGATTATCGTGCAGATGGCAATTATCGCTTCGTTGGTAATTGTGGTAGACCAAATCCTCAAGGCGGTGGTTTACGATATCTCTAAACAACTCTCGGTATTTGTTGGTCTGATTATTACCAACTGTATCGTAATGGGGCGTGCAGAAGCCTTTGCTATGAAAGAACCTCCAATGAAGTCGTTTTTAGACGGCATTGGTAATGGTTTGGGTTATGGTGCAATTTTAATGTCGGTTGGCACTGTGCGTGAGCTGTTTGGCTCGGGTTCTTTGTTTGGTATCGAGATTATGCCACTGATTAACAACGGCGGTTGGTATCAACCCAATGGCTTGTTGTTATTACCCGCGTCTGCATTCTTCATCATTGGCTTATTGATTTGGGGTTTACGTACTATTTACCCTGAACAAGTAGAGCCGAAGGAGTAATCGAGTGGAACATTATATTAGTCTCTTAGTTCGCTCTATTTTCATTGAAAATATGGCTTTGGCCTTCTTGCTAGGGATGTGTACTTTCCTAGCCGTTTCTAAGAAGGTGAAAACCGCATTTGGTTTGGGCGTTGCGGTTACCGTGGTATTAGGTATTTCGGTTCCGGTTAACCAAATTATTTATTTTAACTTGCTTGCGCCTGGTGCCTTAGAGTGGGCTGGTCTACCTGATGCTGACTTAAGCTTTCTAGGCTTTATTACCTTTATTGGTGTGATTGCCGCTTTAGTTCAGATACTTGAAATGGTGTTGGACAAATACTTTCCAGCCCTTTATCAGGCCTTGGGTATTTTCTTACCGTTGATTACCGTGAACTGTGCCATTTTTGGTGGCGTATCCTTCATGGTGCAACGTGAATATAACCTAGGTGAGTCTTTAGTATACGGCTTAGGTAGCGGTATTGGCTGGATGTTAGCCATTGTTGCTCTAGCTGGTATTCGTGAAAAGATGAAGTACTCTGATGTGCCTGATGGTTTACGTGGTTTAGGTATTACCTTTATCACTGTGGGTCTAATGGCAATGGCGTTTATGTCGTTCTCTGGCGTTCAGCTTTAAGACGGCCAATAACTACAAGGAAAATTAGTCGATGGAAATTATTCTCGGCGTAACCATGTTTACCTTGATCGTCTTGGCTTTAGTAACAGTTATTTTGTTTGCTAAGTCTAAGCTGGTCAGTTCTGGTGATATTCAAATTTTAATTAATGACGATCCTAGTAAAGCGATTACCACTCAGGCCGGTAGTAAATTGCTGGGTGTATTAGGTAGCTCAGGCATCTTTGTTTCTTCTGCCTGTGGTGGTGGCGGTTCATGTGGACAGTGCCACGTACACGTACTTGAAGGCGGCGGCGATATTCTTCCCACTGAGTTGGACCATATTAGTAAGCGTGATGCCGCCGATGGCTTACGCCTAGCCTGCCAAGTTAACGTTAAGCAGGATATGAAGATTACTTTACCCGAAGAAATCTTTGGTGTTAAAAAATGGGAATGTACGGTTATCTCTAACGATAACAAAGCCACCTTTATTAAAGAGCTTAAATTACAAATTCCAGATGGTGAGTCGGTGCCTTTCCGTGCGGGTGGTTATATTCAAATTGAAGCGCCAGCCCACCACGTTAAGTATTCTGACTTTGATATTGAAGAGCAGTATCGCGGTGACTGGGAACACTTTGGCTTCTTTAATTTAGAGTCTAAAGTGGACGAAGAAACGGTACGTGCTTATTCAATGGCTAACTACCCAGAAGAAGAAGGTATTATCATGTTGAACGTGCGTATCGCTACGCCGCCACCCAATAACATGAGCCTACCTTGCGGAAAGATGTCTTCGTTCATCTTTAACCTAAAAGCGGGTGACAAGGTTACTATTTCTGGTCCCTTTGGTGAGTTTTTTGCCAAAGACACTGATGCTGAAATGGTCTTCATTGGTGGTGGTGCAGGTATGGCGCCAATGCGTTCACACATCTTTGACCAGCTTAAGCGTTTGCAGTCTAAGCGTAAGATTAGCTTCTGGTATGGTGCCCGCTCACGTCGTGAGATTTTCTATGAAGAAGATTTCGACATGCTAGCGAGAGAAAACGATAACTTTGAATGGCACGTTGCGCTTTCTGATCCACAGCCAGGCGATGACTGGGAAGGCAAAACTGGCTTTATTCATAACGTACTTTATGAAAACTATCTCAAAGATCATGATGCTCCAGAAGACTGTGAGTACTACATGTGTGGTCCACCGGTGATGAATGCAGCGGTAATTAACATGCTTAAAGATTTAGGCGTGGAAGACGAAAACATTCTTCTCGATGACTTTGGTGGCTAAGCAGTGAGTTTAGTGAAGTATTATTGGCTAGCCCTGTTGGGGCTAGCCTTTTTTGTTAGTGGCTGTAGTGAGCAAAACGATTTGTATACCCTGCAAATTGAAGGGCGAACCATGGGCACTTATTATCAAATTAAGTTAGTTGAGCCGCAGGCTAAGTTGCCTGATGGTGAAGCACTTCAAGCCGATATTGATCACTTGTTACGACAAGTTAATCAGGAAATGTCGACTTACATTCCCGACTCTGAGCTATCGCGTTTTAATCAGTATCGAAAAGCTCAAGCGTTTAAGTTATCGCCTCACCTTAAACAGGTTATCGAAGCCGCTTTACAGCTCTCTGAGGATAGCAACGGCGCTTTTGATATTACCGTAGGACCGCTGGTTAACTTGTGGGGCTTTGGTCCAGATGGGCGAGTTGAAAAGCGTCCAGACCCACAGCTATTAGCTGCGACTCGTGCCAAAGTGGGTTATCACAATTTGCATTTGCAAGGTGATGAACTAAACAAGGATATTCCCGAGCTGTATATTGATTTGTCGGCAATAGCCAAGGGCCATGGAGTGGACCGAGTAGCCGCTTTGTTGGAACAACAGGGCTTTGCTAACTACATGGTAGACATTGGCGGAGAGCTGCGCTTAAAAGGGCATAATGACAACGCTAGCGCTTGGCGGATTGCGGTGGAAAAACCCTTAGCACAACAGCGCGCGGTGCAAAAGATTATTACTCCAGGGGACAGAGGCATAGCTACCTCCGGAGATTATCGTAATTATTTCGAACAAGATGGTATTCGTTATTCGCATACTATTGATGCTAGCACTGGCATGCCTATAGCCAACCACATTGTTTCTGTTACCGTGATTACCGATACCAGTATGATGGCCGACGCTTACGCTACCGCATTTACTGTGATGGGAGTAGAAGCGGCTATGGCTTTTGCTGAAAAACAGCAGCTAGCAGTGTATATTATTGAAAAGCAGGGTGAGCAGTTTGTTGAGCATATTAGTGCCGCTTTTGAACCCTTCGTTGTCCAATAACTAATAGTTAAGGAGTCTGTAATGGCTTATTTTGTTGTCAGCTTTGTCTTTTTCCTCGTAGTTATTGCAGCAATGGCGGTGGGTTATATTTTTCAAAAGAAAACCATTAGCGGTAGCTGTGGTGGGATTGCTTCACTAGGTATTGAAAAGGTCTGTGATTGCCCTGAGCCTTGCGATAAGCGTAAAGCTAAAATGGCGTTGCTCGAAGAAAAGCAAAAAGCCCGTCAGGCAATGTTAGATGAGCATCGAATCATCTAAGCAAGTGAGTTTAAATAAGGCCACAGTAGTGGCCTTATTGATTACTGCTGGGTGAATTTATCCCTTAATCACCTTTCGCTATTCCCTCGCGGCGTGGATCTGCTGCCCCTATTAGCCTATCTGGATAAATTCGAATGCCTTGTAGTCCAGAGGTCATCTGTTTCACTTTGGTCTGATAGCCCATGGCCTTTAAAGCAGCTTGCATTTGCAAGGCGCTGCTATCGGCTTCCAGTTCATAGGTGCCGAAGCGATTATTTAAGTGAGCTTGTTCTACGGCTTGCTGCAAGCTCATATTCCAGCTGAGGTGGTTAATTAGCGCTTGCGCAACGTAACCAATAATACTACTACCACCGGGCGAGCCTATGGCAATAATCGGTTGCTGGTTTTCTAGCACAATGGTGGGTGACATTGACGAGCGGGGCCGTTTTCCGGCTGCTACTCGGTTG
>NZ_JBNKPP010000267.1:0-3215 GCF_050295395.1 Agarivorans sp. | reverse complement strand
GCGAGTGATTTGTCAGGCACATTCACGTCCTAGATCCTATAGCAAGCACCCAAATAAGTGCCAACAATCATGTAATAAGGGCTAGATTATAGCGTAAAGCACCACTAGGCACTAACCCACACTTTCACTACAAACTTAAATGCTTGTTCACTGCCGCAGCTAATTCGTCTGGGTTAAATTTGGCGATAAAATCATTAGCGCCCACTTTTTGCACCATAGCCTGATTAAACACGCCGCTTAACGAGGTATGTAATACCACCTTGATATGCTTAAGCTTTGGATCGTCGCGGATCTCAGCCGTTAAGGTATAACCATCCATTTCTGGCATTTCAATATCCGAGATAATCAGCGGGATTTCCTCGGCCACATTGTTCATTTCACCCGCAATAGCTTTTAACTTATCGAGCGCTTCACGGCCATCTTTTGCCGTATCAATCTGTAAGTTTAACGACTCGAGCGCGCGAATAATTTGTTTACGAGCCACTGCCGAATCATCAATCACCATAATATGGTAATGCTGACTTCTATCGATTGTCAGTTGCTCATTCACTTCTTCACTGATTGCCGTTTTGACTGGTGAAATTTCATCTAAGATCTTTTCAACATCAAGAATTTCAACCAATTCACCTTCTATTTCAGTGACTGCGGTTAAGTAGGAATAACGACCAGCCCCTTGTGGTGGTGGCATAATGGCTTCCCAATTCATGTTGATGATACGTTCAACTGAACTGACTAAGAAACCTTGTACGCTGCGGTTATATTCTGAAATGATGATAAAGCAATTTTCAGTGCTGGCTAACGGACGTCCGCCGGTTGCAGCACTCAGATCGATTACCGAGATAGTCGTGCCGCGAATATGGGCGACACCTTTGACGTAAGGATTAAGTTTAGGCAAAGTCGTTAACGGTGGACATTGCAAAACTTCTTTTACTTTGAATACGTTAATCCCAAACCGTTGACGACCATTCAACTTAAATAGCAATAGTTCTAGTCGGTTTTGACCTACGAGTTGGGTTCGTTTGTTGACTGAATCAAGAATACTCGACATAACTCTGCCTTGTTGTTCTGTTTATGTACGGCCCTAAACTCGTTTGAGTATAGGCATATTAATTGCTTACGTCTTGTTATCGATAACCATAGTTGAAACTGAGTCAAACTTCTGACAAGAAATCTTGGCCGTTATGGCATGGAACAGTTTCAAACTTGATAAAAGTATAGGTGCATTCTGGCGTTACAAGCTAGTCTCTTCATTATGAAAGTAAATTTAGTCTATTTTTTGAGTATCATCGCCCTTTCCATCGCCACTAAGGCCAATGCTGAGCCCGTGGTACCTAGCATATCGGCGATATCCGAATTAGCTAAAGCTCTTATTAATGAAAAGATTTCAGTGCCATCTAACGCTAAAGTTGAGATCCTTCCGCAAACGATAGACAGTCGTTTGCTCCCTTCTCAATGTGCCTCTCCCATTCGAGTTGAGCTCGCCTCTGACCGAGAGATCAGCCGCAACAACACGGTAAAAGTCAGCTGTGATACACCCGATTTAGCCTACCCTTGGCAGATTTTTATGTCGGTGCGGGTCGATATTCTTTTCCCGGTTGTGGTCGCCAGCGAAACACTGGCACCTGGCGAACTGATCAGCCCAACACAAGTTGAAATCCGTTACGTCGACCAAAATAGTTTACGCGGTATGCAATTTAGCGATACTAGCCAACTTTCAGGAGTGCGGGTAAAACGGCGTGTCGCCAAAAACTTCCCTATTTTTGCCAATAACCTTTGTTTTGTTTGTAAGAATGATTCAGTATCAATTTATGTGCGTTCCAGCAATTTTGTGCTAAAAACCGTAGGCGAAGCGCTACAGGATGGTAATATTGGTGACCAAATTAGGGTCAAAAATAGCAGTTCAAACAAAGAACTAGATGCCATAGTCACGGCCATTGGCGAAGTCGAAGTTAGAATGTAAAATAAACTAAAGCTTTTCGATGAGCTGCCGATACCCCAGTTAAGAAATCCCCGTATACACGACGCTGGAGCCTAAAATGGCAATTGATATTAGCAAATTTAACGCCGGAGCGGCCGCGCAAGTCCGTTCAAACACAACAAAGAAAAGCAGCGAAAGTGAGCAATCGACTCAGGTTGCGGCTAAATCGACTCAACAGAAAGGTGACTCAGTTGTCATTACGGCTCAAGCTCAACAGCTACAAGGAGCTCAAACCAAAATGGCCAGCCTACCTGAAGTAGACCAAAAGAAAGTCGCTGAGATTAAACAAGCGATTGCCGAAGGGCGCTATAAAATTGACCCCGAAAAGTTGGCTGCTAACATTGCCAGCTTCGAAGCTGAATTGAATGACCTCAATAAAGAGTAACTATGACAGAAATAGCTAAACTGGTAGATCAACAACACGCCCATTTGGCTGTTCTTAAACAGATTATTCTTAAGGAAAAAGGCGCTTTGGTTGACCAAAACGCCGATTTGCTTTTATCGCTTGCGGAGCAAAAATCATCATGCCTGCAAGAACTTAAGGCCAATGATGACTTACTGGCCAATCACAGCGATAAATCCTTACTCACCTCGCAAGTAGAACTATCCCATAAAATGGCCGCCGTAAAAGAGGCCCTTGCCGAATGTAAGGATCTTAACGCTCAAAATGCCAGTCTCATCGAGATGAATTTGGCGAGTCTAAACCGTTTTGCCCAAGCCTTACAGGCGAGCCGAAACGCGACTACTCTGACTTATAACGATAAAGGCAGAACCTCGACCCTTTCTAGCTTAGGCAATGATTTAAAAGCGTAAGTCATGCATCATAAGTAAACGGGATATAAACAAAAGCCGCGCTAAAACTTAGCGCGGCTTTTGTTTATCGGTACAGCACGACGAGCAATCACGCAGCCCGAGATCTAAAACCTACCCTAGCACTAAAAATAGGTAACATCTTTAATTCTTTGTGGGCGGCTCTGCTGTTGGTAAATCTGCCATACCTTGGCAAAATCAAGTTCTAACTCAGTCACATAGTGGTCCCCTGCTGGATAGCTTTTTACCACTCGCGCGCCGCGGATGACCCCAGTCACAGACGCTTTCACATTATCATCTGTCAGCATCCAATCACTCACGCTACTATTGGCGGTGATCTTCTGTCCATACACCTGTTCAGCCAGCTCTCGATAGGCCACGATTTTTGACGCCTGCATCGCCATCAATACTCGTTGGGACTGTTCTT
>NZ_JBNKPP010000266.1:0-8313 GCF_050295395.1 Agarivorans sp. | reverse complement strand
AATGGAATCTACTCCCGAATCATCCAAGCATACCAGTGTTAAGTTAAGAGCCAAGGCAGTACAACAAAAAAAGGCCCAACCTAAAGTACTGTTTCCCTTTGTGGGTAACCCCAGAAACAATATGCCGCAAGGTCTACCTTTTCAACTACATCATTACTTGGAATTGGTTGACAGCACTGGCCGTATTGTTCGAGAAGACAAGCGAGGCCACTTAAACCTAGAGGCCAGCCCCATCATGCAACGCTTAGGCATAGCAGCAGAGCAATGGCTAAGCCTAAGTTGTGAGTTTGAACAGCACTTTTCCGGCGCAGTGGGTAAAGAGCGCCTATTACGCCAATACCATCAACACCTCGGTCATAAACGCACCACCGGCTTAAGCCGATGCCGTTGCTTGCTCAATAGCGCTTAACTTTCCTCGTTCGTTTTCGCCTAATTACCAGCCCTGCTGAGATTTTTGCTCGCCCAACTTTATTAGGGCCACTGGTTATTTGCGATAGCTGCTATTAACCGAGTAAGCGATAGCCGTAGTAAATTACCAGCTCGATAATCAGCAGAGTAGAGAACGCCAGTGAGCCGATGTATGGCCCGAGCATGGATTTGGGGTCACTGCTACCCCAAGGGTGCCAGATCTTATCGATGATTTTTTCCCAAAATGGATTGGGACGGCGTAACTGCAGGACAAACAGTAGAAAAATAGCGCACACGGGAAGCAGTAAAAAGACCATCTGGTAGACATAAACCCACCAGTGCAGCAGTGCCAATACCACCACCAATACTAAGCCATATTCATAGGCCTCTCGAAATAGCTTTGCCATCTTTTTCTGTTCTGTCCTTATAAAAATCAGCGCTTGGATTGGCTGATTGTGCGTACTGAGGCGGGAGTATACCAGTTTAGAAGCTTAAGCATGCGAAAAGACTGATGAGTTACCGCAGACAACCAAAGCTAAAGGTCCAGCACAATGTCTATTGAGTATAGGGACCCAAAATGCGCTTGGTTAAGCTGCTTTTTTATTGGCTATCACGAAGAATTGGAAGCTTAGGAAAATTAATGAGACACTCAGAATAATGCTCAGAATAATGGAAAATTAGCATTTAAAGGATAGATAATGAGCAAGCAAAAAGTGGTTATTGTTACTGGTGGGGGGCGAGGGATAGGCGCTGCTACCGCAAAGCTTTTTGCTCAAAATGCTTATGCGGTTTGCATAAACTACAAATCTAATGCTGAGTCTGCCAATGCTCTGGTGCAAGAGATTAAAGCCTTTGGTGGCGAATGTATCGCCGTTCAAGCTGATGTTTCCAAAGAAGATGATGTTCTACGATTATTTGAAACCGTAGACCGAGAGCTTGGGCTTGTTTCTGTTCTTGTAAATAACGCCGGCATGTTAAAGCAACAGATGCGCTTAGAACACATGAGTGCTGATAGGATCAATTCCGTTCTTATCAACAATGTGACTAGTTACTTTTTGTGTTGCCGAGAAGCGGTAAAACGCATGTCGACTCGCCGTGTTGGTATAGGTGGTGTAATTGTCAATGTTTCATCGGGAGCGGCTCGCTCTGGTTCGCCTAACGAATACATTGATTACGCGGCCTCGAAAGGGGCAATTGACACTTTAACAAAAGGTTTGTCATTAGAAGTGGCTGCCGAAGGTATAAGAGTTAATTGTGTTCGACCCGGATTGATTTATACCGATATGCATGCCGATGGCGGAGAGCCTGAGCGTATAGAAAGACTAAAAAGTAACATTCCCATGCAACGGGGCGGTTTGCCCGAAGAAGTTGCCGAGGCCATTTATTGGCTAGCGTCTGAAAAATCATCTTTTGCCACCGGTGCCTTTGTTGATTTAACCGGTGGCTTGTAACGCCGAATAAATCGTTTTAGAAACATTCAAAAACTGCAATTAAAGCGATAGATAAGCCCCAAAATCGATGGTTACCATAGAGACGTCAGGCCTTTGGGGCCAGCCTTAGCCGGCGATTTAGATTGATGGATCGATGATTATGTTTTCAGCAAAAGATATTATTTTTACTCAGAGATAAATTGTGATTGGCCTCACGTATAATAAGGTTATAATCCGCGCACTTCGTTATTGCGTGGATACATTGAATGAGCCAATTTGATTCCCTCCTTCCGCCTCAGATGGCAGAGATGGCCGCTGAAGTGGGTGTTAAAAAAGTTACCAAAGACCCTTTTAAAACCTTTATGCTGGCTATCACAGCGGGGATCCATATTGGTATCGCCTTTGTTTTTTATACCACGGTCACTACCGGTGGCGGTGATATGCCTTGGGGCTTAATTCGTCTGGTAGGCGGTTTGGCATTTAGCCTGGGTTTGATTCTGGTGATCATTACCGGCGGTGAACTATTTACTAGCTCGGTACTCACCTTGGTGGCTAGAGCTAGTGGCAAAATCAGTTGGCGCAGTTTAGGGGTAAACTGGGTGGTGGTTTATCTAGGCAACTTGATTGGCGCACTCACCTTAGTGGGCATTATGCTGGTTGCTAAGCAGTACCTTTCTGATAACGGTGCTGTAGGTATCGAAACTATGAAAATTGCCCAACATAAATTGCACCATGGCTTTTGGCAGGCAGTTGCGCTGGGTTTGATGTGCAACGTACTAGTGTGTGTTGCAGTGTGGATGACTTTTAGTGGCCGCAGCCTCACCGATAAAATACTTGTGACGGTTTTGCCGGTAGCGATGTTTGTATCGGCGGGTTTTGAGCACTGTGTGGCTAATATGTTTCAGGTGCCAATGGCGATTGGTATTAAGTACCTAGCTGGAGATACCTTCTGGCAAATGAGTGGCATGAGTATTACCGACTTTGCTGATCTCACCATTGGCAATTTTATTGTGAATAATCTTATTCCTGTCACCCTTGGCAATATTATTGGCGGGGGAGTATTTGTTGGCATGGGCTATTGGCTTATTTACCTGCGTGACCCCGCGCACAAGTAAACTAGCTCAGCGGCTGTGCCGTGAATGTTAGCTTTAAACAATAACGGCGCCGTGTTGGCGCCGTTACTTTTTCTCGTCATCACGTTTTAAGCTCATCATTAACAACATCCCCATTATGGCGGTGAAGCCTTTCATCTATCATCAACGTTTAGATGCAGCCTTATAGTGACGTTGGCTTAATGCTTAAGTCAAATAGATACAAGTGAGTGGGGTAGAAACGCCTTATTGTTAGGCGCCTTTGAACTCTCGGGTTAATGAGTTTGCAAGAATTAACCAGCGGGAACTACTCATCCGTCGTGTTTACAGGTCGACACTGGCGACATGCTGAAAGATTGCATTAATCTAGTAAATTTACGCTTATTCAATAAGATAAATGAGTAAGTGCACTACATTACTCTTTGCTTGGAAACGGTAAGATGACGATAGTAGAACAAATAATCAGTAGGGAAATTGAAGCGGTAATTGTTTATTAGTCCAGTAATGTTATTGCGTTCGCTGATCACGAGCCGATTAATTTCGGGCACATTTTGATTTGTCCTACTTACCCCTACCAAAGCTACATCGAGTTACCAGAGCATATTTTCGCTGAAATTCACTCGGTGGCTAGAAATCTCTATAGTCGGATTGAAAAGGTATTTGAGCCTGACGGTATTTCATTTATTCAGAACAACGGCAAGTTCAACGCGTTATCTCATTACCATCTGCATATTTTCCCTCGGTTTAGCGGCGATCAGTTTGCTTGGCAAAGCAGCGGGCTAGGAGTTCAAAGTATAGAGAAACTGCGTAACGCTTTAGCACGCTTATAACGCGCATTTAAGAGCAAGCTAAGGAGCGCTCTTGTATAGTTAGAGCCACTAGCTGTTACGGTTAGTTTTACTAGGGATGGCTATTTAACAGCTTTTTGATAATCTGCTATTTAAGCATCGGCATTATTAAGTATCACCATGATTAATCTTGAAAATCTTAAACTAATAGGCAGCGGCGCTACTGCCGATGTTTACCTGTACCAACAAACCAAAGTAATAAAACTATTTAACAATAAGTACAGCCTAGAGGCGGTTCATTATGAAGCGAGTATTGCCGAAACTGTTAGTTGTTCGGCAATAGCTGCGCCCAAGTATCATCAGATAGTTAGCATTGGTGACCGTAGCGGGATAGTGTATGACTATGTGCCAGGGGAAATACTATTTAATCAACTGCTGGCTAAACCTTTACAATCTATATCTACCATTAAACGGTTAGCCAGAGCACAAGCAAGGTTGAATGCCACAACAATTAAGGGCCTGCCTAAGCAAGTAGAGCGCCTTGCTAGCCTAATAAAACGAACAGACACTATCCCCGAATATCAGGCGCAGATTTTACAAGCGGTAAAGCAGCTGGCGCCGGCTGAGCAGGTTTGTCATGGCGACTTTCATGTAGGCAATATTATCCGCCATCATCAAGACTTTTTCTTCATCGATTGGATGAATGCTTATTCTGGCAATGCCGAAGGCGATCTACTACGAAGTTATTTAATGCTGATTAGCCCCTTTATGCCTTTTGAGATGGGGCCGTTAAAAAGACAGGGCTTTATCGCTTATAAACGATTGTTGGCTTACTTCTACCTCAGGGAGTACCTAAAAGTATCGGGGATCTGTAAACACAGCTTAAAGAAATGGTGGCCGATTGTTGCTGCCGCACGATTGCAAGAGCAGGTTCCAAACGAAGAGCTGTGGCTAAAGAACATAATTAAAAAGCACCTAAAATATCTGGGGGAGTGGCGCGCGACTTAATTGGACCAGCTAAGCTAGGCCAAGACAGGCGCTATTTGATTAGCGCCTAGTGTTAATGGCCATCTTATTGGCTAGCTTGGTTTTTTTACTCGCCAAAAACAAAGGTATTTATGGAGTTGTTAGCTAACGAAAGCTCTGCGCCTAAGCCATCAACAACCAGTGTCACTTTGGCTACATGCCCTTCATTTTGTACCACTACCACTCGTTTACCGTCGGTGTTTATAAAGCTCACCGCATGTAGGTTTTCACCACTGACCTGAGTTTTTATCCGTTTGGCACCAATATCGATATAGCGGGAAAAATGGCCGATGTAGTAATAAGAGTTATTGTAAATTAAACACTTAGTTTGACGGTTGTACATGATTGGGGCTTCACAGTAGTTCTCTACGTGGTTGGGGCCGCCTTGCTCATTTAACAACAAATTCCAGTCAATCCAACCTTCCGAATAGTTATTAAAATCACCAATAATGTTTCTGCCATAGCGCTCGCCATTACCCCATGCGCCTAAATAACCGCTTTTATCATCTTTATCTACCGAACTATCGGTGAGTTCGACACAACCTTCGGTGAAGATAAGGTGTGTATCTGGGTATAAATGATGCACCATGGACAGATTTTCAAAATCTTCACTCACATACCAGTGATTGCCGACTCCCCAAACATACTTCGCTGCTTCTGGGTCGCTCAATACAGTAGCCGCTCGCTCAACTATCACATCACGATTATGATCCCAAATAATAATGGCTTTGTCTTGGTAACCCGCCGCGTGCATAGTGGGGCCTAAGTAATGTTTAATAAAGTCGCGTTCTTCTTCTGCACTATAAAAGCAAGAATCCCAAATTTGGTCGGCTTCAGGCTCATTTTGAATACTGATCCCCCAAATCGGAACACCACGCTCTTCCATCTGTTCAATAAACTTGGCGTAATAGTTTGCCCAAGACTGTTGATACTCCGCCAACAGTTTTCCACCGTAGTTCATTTCGCCGTTGGTTTTCATAAATCCAGGCGGACTCCAAGGGGATGCAAGCATCGTAATAGGTTTACCAAGCTGTTTCGCCGCATGCTTTATCATTGGAATCAGCCATTG
Source organism: Agarivorans sp. (assembly GCF_050295395.1). NCBI lineage: Bacteria > Pseudomonadati > Pseudomonadota > Gammaproteobacteria > Alteromonadales > Alteromonadaceae > Agarivorans > Agarivorans sp. Next base: position 2,501 of record NZ_JBNKPP010000266.1, on the reverse strand, counting down.
TTCTTCATGAGAAAGGTCAAAGCTGTTAAGTTCGCTATCTCCTTCTTCTATATAACTATAATTGCCTAGGGCAAAGTCACATGAATGAATAGCAATACGCCCCAGCTCGTAACCCAAGCCTTGTTGTTTATCAAAATAGGCCTTTATAAATTCTTCTTGTAAGGCCTTGGGCATCTCATGGTAGGTGTAGGCCGCCGCTTCGGTAAACGCGCCGCCAAATCCAATATGGGTTTGAAATGTTTCTCGTGAATTAACGGCAATGAGCGATGGTTGTACTTTATAGTGAGACTTAAACTGCACCGGTGTTTTCTCTGCCCAACGTTCTCCAGTGCGCTCTAGAGTTCTGTAATGTTTCGCTTTCATCAATTGATACAACCTTCATTTAAATAGACTAGGCAAAGGCTATAATGAAAGCGCTTTCTTGTTCAAGGCTGTCAATCACAGAAACCAACAGTTGAGCATGCTTAGGCAGATTTAATAGGTTAATCCAAATGATTTACTGAGATCAGCAGGGTAAAAGGTTAAGCAATACTGCTAAGAACAATGCTTAGTTGTAGATGTTTTCACTAATGATAGCTGCACTAGCGAGCGAATGACTAAGCATATTTATTTGGTCTTGCGTACGAATCGACAAGTGCGCCGCAAGAGTAAAAAGGGAAAACTCGTTGTGCTGGTTGGCAAAGTGTTTTGAGATGAAGATCTAACTTTATACTGCAACTTAAAAAACCAATGAAATTTCTACAGAGACTGACCACACCTTGGAATAGCAATGCCCGTCAGCTCGACAGTTTTACTACCATGTTGGCGAAGTTGTGGGGATGTAAATTTAATGTTTCCTTATGAAAATGTTTGTATTACTTATTTATATTCAATAGCTTGTGATAATAAGTGGGTTTGTTGTTAACTAGTGGTTTTCTACTAAATAGGCATTATCTTAGACGCTGTAGATAATTAATAGCATTGTTTATTAATTGATCGCACAATAATTTAAGTTTCAGTATATTCTGTTCATTATGGAATTTTCTTCATTAGTGTTGAATTAACCAATTAGCTGATTTTACAAAAAATAGCAGAATATTTTATTAAAAATATGTTTATTTCATAATTTATTGCCCTGACAATCGCGGCTTGTGTAACTTAAAATATTGTTATGATGGTGTCTCGTTTGTCTCACTCTTCTTATTAAACCAGTAAAAACTTTAATATTTAAGGTGGTTTCAAGCTTAAAAGTTTATTCGTTAAAGCGGTCACAGCTAGGAAAATCCGATATTGAGTTGCTTAGAATATAAGTCAAGGATAAGACAACGGAATATTATGCTAAGGACGGCTAATGATAAGGAAGATAGCAAAACATACATCTAGTAATGGGATTGTTTTCTCTGTCATTCTACCACTGTTTTCCCTACCGAACTCAGCCTATTTACTAGCTAAAAATTTAGGCTATCAGTTTTTCATTAGTGCCAACTCTTTTCTAAAACCTATTCGTCAGCAGTTGGTTTTAATGCTGCATTACAAGGTCCGAAACTTGGCTCTGCCTTTTGCGTGTTAAAGGCGAGAGAGGTTTATGCGACACATATAATACTAAGACAACATAAGGAATATACGAAATGAAAACCCAAGCAATACTTGGTATTGGCATTACGCTACTCACAATAAGCGCAACCCAAGCAGCGAGTTATTTTAAAGATGACTTTAACTGGGGTTATAACTCGGGCATTTGGCAAGCGAGAAGTGGCAGCAATGGTAGTCCTTTTGGTTGTAGCTTTACACCGTCCAAGATTTCACCAAGTTCTCACGGTATCACTTTAGGTGTGGCTCCTAATCAATGTGCCGAGCTGAGAACAAAATCATTAGTAGGTTATGGTCGAATTCAATCTAGTCTTAAAACCGGTAATGCTCGTGGTACTGTAGCTTCAATTTTTACTTACACGTCGTGGCATGATGTGCCTGGCCGAGCTTGGCAAGAAATTGATATTGAGTTTTTACCTAGCCTAGGAAACGTTGTACATACTAATTTGATTTATCAACCCCAAGGCGGCACATACCAAAGCTGGGAGCAAGATATCGACCTAGGACAATACGGCCTGAATATCTACCAAGATCTTATACATATTGGTTTTGATTGGTCTAGTTGGAAAGTTGACTGGTATGTAATAGACCCGTCAGGAAATACCCGTATTATTCGCACTTTATACCGTGATAATGGCGATGGATATGTCGCGTCCAATGAAGTGCCACAGTATGCGTGGCCGGTGGATTCGACCCGCATCATGATAAACCATTGGCACGGTGATAACTCTGCCAGTGCTATGTACTTTCCGCAACAATACTACTGGCAAAACAACTGGGCTTACTACGATTACTTAGAATACGTGCCTAAATAATACCAGCCTTAATAATATAGAGAGCTAGCTTGCTCTCTATTTCATGGCAAAAGCGCTTATTTAGGCGCTAAGTATTTTTTTATTGGTTTATATAACGCGCTTTACGCGACCTTACAT
>NZ_JBNKPP010000265.1:0-2147 GCF_050295395.1 Agarivorans sp. | reverse complement strand
GCGCAAAAGATATACACAAATAAATGATGCGGCAGGTGCTTGAAGATTAAGCTATAGCAAATAAAGCAGCAAAATAGTGGCAGTGCGATGGCGATTAAGCCAAATACCGCAAAGTAAAAGGGCTGCTTAAGAATGAAGGTAGCGAAAAACAGTACTGGCAGCATTGCTACTAAGGTCGCCATGCGCCAGCCATACATCAACATTAGGCTGACTAAAGCCAAGAAATGCAAATGGATCTGTTTATCAATGCTGGCGTCGAGCAACCAAAGGGTATTGATGGCAGTAAGCACGCACAGCAGCCGCCATTGCTGCTCTCTATCTTTAGCTATTTGCGCCAGCATGCGTTTGGGCCAAATTGCCCATAACCACAGCCCCAATAAGGCGATAAACAACCCCTCCTTAAAGCCAAACTGCCAGTTTATGTTCGCCGCTAATGACAGCCAGAATTCGCTCATAAAATCCCTGTATTGCCGTTACCTAATCATCCAGAGTTTAGCTTAAGTAATTATTAGTAAGCTGGCTACTGTACATGGATACTTAGGTTAAAAGTGCAGGAGATAAAATAGCCTAGTAACCCAATTTTTACTTTTAACGTTAAACCTAATGGGCATATTCATGTTAGTTATAAATGTTAATAGATGTCATTCACTAAATTTAATGTAAAGAGGCTCGCCAAGACGGATTCATAAATGACCTTTCGATTTAAGGATAAGCATGATTTCTCTTGTATGATCGGCATTGTCTACAGTTGCTCGAGTGATTTGTCCAGCGGCAACTAGAAATAGCCCTGCTATGGAAACAGCGAAACCCGAAAGTGAGGAAATAATAGCGCCGCTTCTAGAGTAGCTAGTATTTTGAGTTAGGAGTATAAGTGCTATGACAATACCTATAATGCAAATTATCCACCCGATTCCAGATATAAAAGAAGATAAGCCTTTAGCTACCCTGTAGTCCGATTTATAGCTGGGTTCATTGAAGGTTAGCTGTTGATGTGTTTCAGAGCTGTTTTGAGACGCTTTAGGGTCACTTTGTGGTGTAATAAACCATTGAGCACCTACTATTCTGCCGACATAAGAGCCGTCTTTTATTCTAGCTACAACAGTTTTAGGATCTAAGTTGTGTCTTTGGGCAAAGTCTTCTAACGAAATCATTCCTTTAGGTGGGGAAATACTCACAGAACTCTCCTTTAGTGATTAATTTGAAGTACCAGCTTACTCTATGGTTTAGATTTATTATAAATACATTAATCACTAATTGATGCGCCTAAGCATAAAGCGCGTTAAGTACTTTAGTCGTTGTTGCTTTGGCCAGTTCATTCAATGTTGGACTTCTGCTTTTTGATTAGCTACTTCTAGGAACTGAAATGCCATAGACTCTGCATTATTGTATGCCCCTCGAACAATATCAGCTCGTTGAAAATCGGTATTTAAGTACTCTTCCTGAAACATCTGTAGTGCAATTTTGTTGTGATTATATCCAATTACATCTGTAAACATGCCATTGATATAAAATTGCTGTAGTTTATCCACATTATCGGCGTACTCTTTTGGGGCTGCGTGGCTCACTGTAAAACAACCTATTAGGCTGATGGTTACTATTGTCTTTAAGTGTGCATAATTTATTTCCCTATAATCGACTCATTTGCTGATTGAAGCTTGTACATGGTTCGGTTTGGGATATGGGCATATATGAGTCGCCCAAGTGAAAACGTAAAATACGTTGTGCTTCGCGGTAGGCTCTAACACGATCTACCGTGTTGATATATCGATGTTGGAAACCCACGAAGGTGGGGTCTTGTTGATTCAGCTTTGCAACACACATTCGTAAATAGACCGACTTATTCAGCAAATCAGCTGCTTCTTGTCTCGTGGTGGCTGAGACTTGTTTGTTTCGAAGGGAAAGAATTTGCTGGAATAGCTGGCCGGCTTGTAGGCCAAGCTGATGAAATTCTGGCTTGTTGTCCATTATGACGAACACTTCAAAATCGTCACGCAGACCGTTTTGGTTGTTGTCATAACCATCGATACTGTTATTGGCGGTTTCATGGTCATATTCTGGTAATTTGTAGCCAGCACTTAAGGGCGAGTTGGTCACGACCTGTTGAACTGAGATGTTATTTAGATTGAATTGTTCTCTGCGTATTAGCT
>NZ_JBNKPP010000264.1:0-3589 GCF_050295395.1 Agarivorans sp. | reverse complement strand
CTCACGAACGTTACCCGGCCAAGCGTGCGCCAATAGCTTTTGCTGAGCACTTAAACTCAATTCAAACTGACGATTGCTGTGACGCGTTAATAAATGTTGAGCCAATGGCAAAATATCGCCTTTGCGCTCAGCTAAGGGCCGCCAATGTAGAGGAAATACATTCAAGCGATAATATAAATCTTCTCTAAATTGGCCCAAGCGTACTATTTCTCGCATGTCACGGTTACTGGTAGCGATAACTCGAACATCAAGCTGAATCATCTTGCGGCTACCCAAACGTTCAACTTCACGCTCTTGCAATACGCGCAATAACTTGGCTTGTAAGCCTAAATCCATTTCACTAATTTCATCGAGCAAGATAGTACCGCCTTGGGCTTGCTCAAACTTACCTGGACAAGCTTTTATTGCACCGGTAAAGGCACCTTTCTCATAGCCAAACAAGGTCGCTTCTAACATATTTTCAGGAATGGCTGCGCAGTTAATTGCTACAAAGGCTTGGTCTTTTCGATTAGAGCAGTCGTGAATATAACGCGACAGTACTTCTTTACCGGCCCCGCTTGGCCCACTGATTAATACCGAGGCTTCTGAAGCTGCGACTTTTTGACTCAGCTTTAATAAGGCCTCAGTTGAAGCATCGCCATAAATTGGTTCTGTGGTTTCAACTTTGCTTGCTGGCGCATAACGGCCTACTTGGTTAAGCAAGACTTCAGGTGAGAATGGTTTAGATAAGTAATCAATCGCGCCATCACGCATCGCCGATACCGCATCGTCGATTTTCGCATACGCAGTCATCAATAATACTGGCGTTTGTGGCCATTTTTGTTTGATGTTTTTGAGTAGGCTCAGACCGTTCATACCACCCATTTGAACGTCACTCACCACTAAGTCCACAGTCACATCAGACAATAATAGCAAGGCCGATTCGGCGCTAGAGGCTTGTTCACAATCATAGCCGGCTAGCTGTAAGGTATCGACTAAGGCTTCGCGCAAACCGGCATCATCTTCAACAATCAGAATGGTAGATTGACTCATCTTAATGCCCTCCTACGGCCAGGTTTTGTTGGCAAACATCGGGTAAAGGTAGATCCACTACAAAGCGAGCCCCCTGTTCTGCGGCCTCTACCCTAATTTCTCCCTGATGGGCATTCACTACAGATTTCACTACAGCTAAGCCCAAGCCAGTACCGTTTTGCTTGGTAGTATAAAAGGGTTCAAAAATTCGGTTGGGATCAGCTTCTTTTAAACCGCCAGCCTGATCCTCGATAGCAATTTGCAAGGCGCCATCGCAATAAGCTGTAGAAACCAAAATATCGCTATTCGGCGCACTTTGTTGAGCGGCATTTTCCACCAAATTAGATAAGGCAGAAACCAAAGCATTGGCATTTACCAACAATGTAGTATTGGGCAGCTTAAGCGCCCGTTTAAAATTCACTTGATAACAACGCATACAGGCCTCGGTCGCCGCCTGTAAACGATCAATAATCTGTTCCACCGAAACATCGCTAACTACCATTTTCTCGCCGCTTTTAGCAAACAGCAGCATATCGTTAACTTGAGTTTCCAGATCGTTCAGCCTTGCCATCATTTTTCCCTGAAAATTCTCTCGGGCCTTATCGGATAAGGTTTTATTGGCGAGGTTAGAGCCATACAGCATGGCTGCCGATAAGGGGGTGCGTATTTGATGAGCCAAGGATGCGACCATTTTGCCTAAGGCAGACAAGCGTTGCAGCTTGGCCACATTGGCTTGCAGTTGCCGTGTATGGGTCATATCAGTCAATACGATTAATTGGCCTTGACGGTCTTGCAAAGGCGATAAACTCAACTGCACTCTACGCCCATCCACCAACGACAGTTCATGACCATCGTCAGCCTTAGGCGCGAATAAACGCGGCACCGCTTCTACCCAGCGTTGCTGTTCTATGTCTTCGCCGAGTAGCTGCTTTGCCACCGGATTGGCTCTTGATACATAGCCTTTATTGTCCAGCAACACCAAACCTGATGGCATTACATCAAAAATCTGAGACAAATTGTGCTCAGACAAATTACTGCTGGGTTGCTGTTGAGTGTGCAGTGAAAGCATTGAGTAAGCTCCGCGTCATAAAACCGTTAACACTGCTTACTCAATCAAGTTTCGTGCCATAAAAAACACATTTAAATTCAATGTATTAATGGCGAAAGGATGGTCTAGCCTTCTTTACTCAAACCGTATTTACGCATCTTTTCCACCAGCGTAGTCCGGCGCATTCCAAGTTGTTCAGCGGCTCGGGCCACTACACCGTCTTGCTGATCGAGGGCTTGTTTAATCAGGTCGACCTCGAGTTCGGCCAATAATTCTTTTAAGTTAACCCCTTCATCGGGCAATTGCTGTACCGCGCCCCAGCCATCATCTTCGGCCAAGTCACTCGGTTCTGCTTCAGAAAACAAACTCTCAGGACTAGGGTCAGAAAATACCGAAGCATCTTCATCGTTAAAAATGGCTAATAAGGCATCGCGCTCGGCTAGTTCGGGGCTGTAATTAGGCTCATAAGCTTCAGCATCAATATGGCGATATTTAGGCGGCAAATCATGTACATCAACAATTTGATTGGGATGCAAAATCAATAAGCGTTCAACTAAATTGGACAGTTCGCGTACATTCCCAGGCCATTGGTGTTGCATCAAAGACTCAACGGCTCGTTGGGTAAAGCGCACTACTGCCGCATGTTCTTCTTCATGGCGATTTACCAACTCTTGCAACAGCAGCGGAATATCGTCTTGGCGCTCGCGTAGAGACGGCATCTCAATCGGAAACACGTTCAAACGGTAATATAAGTCTTCGCGAAATTTCTCTTGTTCTATCATTCGCTCCAAGTGACGGTGGGTAGCCGCCACCACCCGCACATCAGCATGAATCGGCTTACTACCGCCCACCCGTTCAAACTGACGCTCTTGTAGCACCCGCAGCAGCTTAACCTGCATTGGCATGGGCATGTCACCAATTTCGTCTAAAAATAAGGTTCCGCCTTCAGCTAACTCAAAACGGCCTTTACGCATAGCAAAGGCGCCGGTAAATGCGCCTTTTTCATGACCAAACAGCTCACTTTCCAGCAGATCTGGTGGAATTGCGCCACAGTTAATCGGCACGAATGGGCCTTCACAGCGGGCCGAATGGTCATGAATGGCCTTCGCTACCACTTCTTTACCAGTACCTGACTCACCTAAAATTAGTACGTTAGCTTCTTTCCCAGCCACCTGTTCAATTAAATGGCGAATTTCCTGAATAGCGATGCCTTTACCAATTAAATTTTGGCGCAAGCGCTCGCTTCTCGCTGGAGTCGTTTTTCCAGGAAGATGAGTAAGATAGGCATCACAGTGGTGAAGTAATTGAGTGAGTTGTTCGTAACTAAAAGGTTGTTCTAAATGGCCTATTAAATTCGGTAAATCAGCGAGAGATTCTCCCTCACCGACACTAAGGAAAGGATACTGGGGAAACTGGGAGATAAGCGCGGCAACATCCTCAAACTGTTTGCTAATCACCACCACTTTGTCAGCACTATCTTGCTCGGCCAAACAATCAATTTGGCAGCTTTGACTAGGCTGCCCAATGAAC
>NZ_JBNKPP010000263.1:0-8854 GCF_050295395.1 Agarivorans sp. | reverse complement strand
TCTATCATCGGCGCATAACTTCAATCGGGGACTGATTTCCCCACTTAATTTCTTATAGCCCGGAGCTGAGGCTCTTTAAGAGGAAATACAATGAAACGTTTAAGCATTGCATTAATTAGCTTAATTGTACTTAGCGCTTGTTCGACTACTCACCCTCTTGAAAAAAGGGTGAATAAAGACAACTTTCAAACGGTTACAGTAGAACCTAGCGCCGAACTAACCAGCAAAAGCCAAGCGCAAGCTGAACCCTTACGCTTTTGGGCTAATCAGCAGCCAGAGTTTTTACTGTCAGAAAACAATACTACCCCGCTGAAGGTAAACGGTGAGCGCCTTAACTTCTTGGCCCTCTCCGGTGGTGGAGCCGATGGCGCTTATGGCGCCGGAGCCCTAGTGGGTTTACACGACCAACAACAATTACCTGAATTTACCATCATCACGGGTATCAGCGCGGGTGCCCTGATTGCTCCCTTTGTATTTGCCGGTGAAGATCAAGATTTTGAGGCACTAAAAGCAGCAATGTTGAGTATTACCGACGATAAAATTCTTGGTAAGAAAAACATTCTAAATGTGTTGTTTAAAGACGCCTTCGCTAAAAAAGAAAGTTTGCTAACGTTAATTCAAGAAACCTACACTAGCGATATGATCGAGCGTATTGCGCAGCAGCATCAACAAGGTCGTCGCTTATTTATTGGCACCACCCATTTTGATTCTGGTGAACAAATTACCTGGAATATTGGCGCCATTGCCGCCAGCGACTTAGTCAACAGACAGGCTTTGATTCATCAAGTACTGGCAGCCAGTGCCTCAATTCCAGGGGTATTTCCTCCGCAGTTTGTTGAGGTTTACCAACAAGGCGAAAAATTTGAAGAGTTACACGTAGATGGCGGTTTGAGTTACCAGATGTTCTTCGACCCTTCTGGTTATGACTACTCAAAAGTGAGCAAGGCATTAGGTTTAAACGAAAAACCTAAGGTATATGTGATAAGAAATGGCGAGCTAAGCAACGACTATCAACCCGTTCCAGATAAGTCTGTGGGTTTAATTTCGCGCAGTGTACATTCGCTAATTTTACGCCAAGCTCGCGGCGACTATTACCGCATGATGTACATGAGCCAGAAAAACAATTTTGAAATTGCTTTAACCTACATCGATACAGACTTCGTATCTTACAAGAAACCTAAAGTGATGTTTGATACTCAGCACATTTACAACTTGTATCAACATGCTTACCGCAAAGCTCAACGCGGAGAGCTATGGGTAAGCGAACTACCAAACTAGTTTCGCCTTAATTTAGTCACCGGTGTCTAGCAGCGCCGGTGACAATTGGCTTTGCCCGCTTTGCAACAAGCCCTGATTAGCTAACCGTAACGCTTGTTCCAGCTGCACCAGCAAATAACGCTGCGCTCCCCGATAGCGATAAGCTCGGGGGACTCGAGTTTCAATCTTTGCTTGCCCCTTCAACCACAGCGAATTCGCCGAATTAAAATCGGGAAGGTATAAACCGACACGACTATCTAAGTAAATATTCCCCAAGGTGTTAAAAAAAGAGTTGCCGGAGAAATCTGGAATAACTAAACCCAAGACTTTCGAATAACGCGCAAACCCAGCTTTACCACCACGATGCGACACATCTACCCCACCATTGCTTGGGGTTAACGCCTTCGAACGAGAGGCAATAAACAGGGTATCGCAGCCCTCAATTAAGGACTGCACGTAAGTGTCATCAATCGCCAATTCGCTAAAATCTTCCGCTTTAGGCATGGCGCTACCGTTTCGCCAATGCACTTGGCGCTGCTGAATATACTTGGGGCAATTTCCAAAGCTTTGTTTTACCTCTAAACGTAGCATTGATGGGCTGCTGTAACTCACCACCCCATTAACGCGATTACGCCTACGACTGGCAAAATCCAAACCCAATAAGGCCAAATGGTCGTGACGGTCTACACTGAGCCGCCGTGAATACTCTAGTAAAACTCGAGCCTCGATCACGAGAGTCTGCGGGTTGGGCGACTGAATAAAACCTTGTCCAACAATAATAGGAGACGCCCAGGGATGTCCTTGATCATCGGTTAAACCGGCAAACAGCACCTTCTGTTGGGTAAAGAACTGTTGGTGCTGCAAGGGCAGATAATCTCGAATATAAGCCTCACCAATAGGACCAAGCTTATCTTTTACCCCTGCCTTTTGTTGCAGAGCAAGTTCTCCTTGATGAAACACCGCCATAGCTTCTCCTTTTTTAGATGGCTACAAACCCAAGTCAGTTAAGCCAGGGTGTTCATCAGGCCGGCGCCCTTGCGGCCAATGAAACAGCCGTTGCTCTGGGCTGATCGGCAAGTCGTTAATGCTGGCATAACGGCTGCGCATCAAACCATTTTCGTCAAACTCCCAGTTTTCATTCCCGTAAGCGCGATACCATTGCCCAGCTTGATCTTGCCATTCATAGGCAAAACGCACCGCAATACGATTATCGCTATAAGCCCATAGCTCTTTTATCAAACGGTATTGCTGCTCTTTCTCCCATTTGGCACTTAAAAACGCGGTAATTTGCTCACGTCCATTAATAAAACTAGCGCGGTTACGCCATTGGCTGTCTGGGCTATAAGCCGCCGCCACCTTTTCCGCTTGGCGTGAGTTCCAAGCATCTTCAGCCAGACGAACCTTTTGCGCAGCAGTTTCAGCGTTAAACGGTGGTAAGGGGTGTCGTTGTTGCATAATTGTTCCTCACTCAATGTTAAGTTAAGCCGCGCGCAAGGGCGTTTTTTGCATCGCAACAAAGCCTGACAAGGCTTCAAGGCGCTCTAACCAAGCCAAAATATTGGCATATGAATCCAGCGCAACCTGACCTTCAGGGGCGTGCGCAATATATGAATAACAAGCCACATCGGCGATGCTTGGCTCAGCGCCCACCATCCAAGACTTGCCCGCTAATAGCTGGTCAATCACCGCAAGTTGCTGATGACTGTTGGCAATAACAGATTCGGGATCATATGGAGCGTTAAACACGGTGATAAGGCGCGCCTTAGCCGGCCCATCAGCTAGGTTACGGGCTATCGCTAACCACTGCTGGATTTGCGCCTGTAATTCGCTGTTTTTGGGATTCCAAGCTGGCGCATAGTTATTAGCTAGGTGGGTAATAATCGCAATGGAATCGCGGATTACCATCCCCTCATCCTCTAAAACAGGCACCTGCATCAAGGGATTGATTTGCCGAAAAGCGGCTTGCTTATGCTCTCCTTGAGCCAAATTAACCGTGACTTTTTGGTAGTTTAAACCAAGCAGAGCCAGCATTAAGCGCACCCGGTGGGCGTGTCCAGATAATTCAAAATCATACAGTTTTAACATCATCGTTCCTCGTTCATTTGGATTAGCAAAGATGAAACAGACCAGCTGGCCAAACACCAAAGTACACAGACCTGTCTCCTTTCTTATTCAAAATAGGAGACAGACCTGTCTATGTCAACGTGTTTTTTGAACCATAAAATCAACTATTTGATTAATCGAGATAAATAGTGAAATCTGAGTGGCTAATTAGAGTGAATAATGAAGGCCGTGCAAAAAAAGAGACAGAACGGTATACTTGTTGTATTAAGACTGTAGGAAAGAATGATGACTAGCCGCAAACGAGATTTGCTTATCGATACCGCGCAGCAATTATTTTACCAGCAAGGATTTCGTGCCACCGGTATCGACACCATTTTGGCCAGCTCTGGAGTGGCCAAAAAAACCTTATACAATCACTTTAAGTCTAAGGAAGAGTTAATTGTTGCCTGTTTAAGGCGCCGCGATCAGCAGTTACTGGTTTTACTTAAAGACAAGATTGAACAGTTTATTCCGCAGCAACAGTGTGAGCTTGAGTTTGCCCCCGTTATGGCGTTTTTTGATGGCTTAGATGAATGGATTAACTCCAGCGCTTTTTTTGGCTGCATGTTTATTAATGCCTCTGCCGAATACCACTCGCAAGACCATCCAGTACACCTTGCCTGTAGCGAACATAAAGAGGCAGTACGGCAACTGATTCAACAACAGCTAAATGGCTTAGCACTTAAGGATCCATTAAGCCTAGCCAAACAGCTAGCCATGCTGGCCGATGGTGCCATTGTAGCAGCCCATACTTGTAACGATGCAACAGCTGCCAAACGCGCCAAACAAATAGCTTACATCTTATTGAAGCAATCCCTATAAAACCAAAGCCGAGTTATTGCTCGGCTTAGTTAGGCATAGTACTTAACGATATTTAGCGCTTACAGAAACACACTAGGGATCTCGTTAGGGTAGCGCTGCTGCGCTGGTTGATTGTAATCAATATCAGTGACCCCCAATAAATGCAGCACTTGATATAGCGTTTTAGCTACATGGCCAAAAGCTATGCCGGCATGGTGAGGATAACGTTTCTCAATCAATACATGGCGGTAGAAACGTTGCATTTCAGGAATAGCAAACGCTGCAATCGCGCCAAATGACTGAGGGTCAATATCCAAAATATCGCCCTGAGCCACGTAGGCTCGCAATTGAGTATCGGCGGTAGACTGTAAGCGGAAGAGTGTAACTTGGCCGGGTTTAATTTGCCCCTCTAAGGTGCCACGAGTAATGTTTGGCTCTTGGCCCGCTTCCATCAAGCTATGCATGATCTTTTGGAAACGTAGCTGCGAATTTTTCATGCAGCTTGGCGCGGTATTACCACAGTGAAAGCCCATAAATAAGTCTTTCGCCGTATATTCGCCCAATATGCTGGCATTAGCCGCCACCATGTCTTGAGGCACGGTATTGTTAATATCCAGCAGCGTTGCCGGATGATTAGTAGCACAGCTAATCATGTATTCTGATAGCGCCCCGTAAATATCCACCTCACAAGCCACCGGAATGCCACGCTGCGCCAAGCGCGCATTCACGTAACATGGCACAAAACCAAAGAACTTCTCAAATGAAGGCCAGCACTTATTGGCAAATACCGCAAACTTAGAAGCGCCTAAATTGGCCGCGTGAAAATCTAACAAGGCTGCTTCATATTGGGCCAACTTAGGTAACAGATCAGGATAAGGATTGTTATCCCCTAGCTCGGCTTGCATTTCAGCAACAATTTTAGGGATGTCAGCATGCCCCTCGGCGGCTTGATAAAGGTCGAACAAATCCAGTTCGCTGTTTTCCATGATTTCAACGCCAAGGTCAAACAAGGCCTTGATGGGGGCGTTGCAAGCAACGAAGTCTTGAGGACGAGGTCCAAAGGAGAAAATTTTAAGCCCTTGTAAACCTAAAATAGTTCGAGCCACTGGCACAAAATCAGCAATCATTGCGGCCACTTCAGGGGCGGTACCAACCGGATACTCAGGAATATGCACCGCTAGGTTACGTAAACCGGCGCTGTAAGACGCGTTCAATACGCCACAATAAGCATCACCACGCGCGTCTTTTAAGCCTGCGGTAGTTTCTTCGGCCGCGGCGGCAAACATGCATGGCCCAGAAAAACGCTGCGCCATTAAACTCAGCGGGCCTTCGGGCCCGAAGTTACCTAAGTAGATAACCAAGGCGTTAATACCCGCCTGTTCAGCTTCGGCTAGGGCTTTAACTACATCATTTTCATTTTCAATAATGGTGTTTAATTGAACCAACTCAATGTCCTGCTCAATGCAGGCTCCAGCTACCGCCTGACGACGTTGCTCAGATAATGAAATAGGAAAACAGTCACGGCTCACCGCAACAATACCTAATTTTACTTGTGGGATATTAATCATCACTCGCTCCACGGGTGTAGGGTCTTTTGACCTTGTTATTAGTCTCCCTACTGTGCGTTATCAGCGAGTCATAATTGAATTGATGCGGATCAACAAAGCCGTTGCTTGTTAATTTGCGAAATACAGAAGTAAAAAAACGTTAGCTGAAAAAGTGATTTACAACATTCCACAAATAAATTTATGAATGGGCGCTACCGCTACTACAGCGATGATCATAGCGCCCGTTTAAAAGAAAGTGAGCCTCTTTGTCGCAAGTAAAAGTAACTTAAGCAGGCGAGACCGCTCGCTTTACCAAAAACAACAGCAAGCTAATTCTCGGGGCTCAGTTGGTAAAGATTGCCGCTATCGGTAGTAAAATACAGCAAACCTTGCGGGCCAACACTTAAGGCCCGGATCCGCTCGTTCAACTCAGTTAGTAAACGTTCCTCAGCGATAGCATTTCCCTGTTCATCCAGCACAATACGATTAAGGTGCTGCAACTTTAAGGCGCCAGTGAATAAGTTACCCTGCCACTGGCTAAAAGCTTTAGCTTGATATAGCAGCAAAGAACCCGGCGCTATCGAAGGCACATACACCTTAGAGGGTGAGTGGATGCCCTGCATGGTTTCTGCTTCGCCTACCTTTAAAGGCCCCCAATACTCCTTGCCATGGGAAGTGATAGGCCAACCATAATTAGCCCCTGCTTCAATTAAATTCAGTTCATCGCCGCCGCGCGGGCCATGTTCTATTGCCCACAAACGCTGCTTGAGTTCATCGTAGGCCAAACCTTGAGGATTACGATGACCATAACTATAAATGGCGTCGGCAAATTGGCTATTGCCAACAAAAGGATTATCGCTAGGAATGCTGCCATCGAGATTTAAACGCACGATGCTCCCAGCATGATTAAGGGTATTTTGGCCATTCTCTCGCACTCCGCGGTCACCAATTGAAAAATACAGATGCTGCTTATCGAAGGCGATACGACTGCCATAATGGCGATTAGTATCACTGGCAGAATCGCTAACAAACAACTCCTGCCAAAACGCAATACTCACTTTTCCTAGCTCATCTTGTAGTAACTGAGCCTTAGCTAAAGCGGTCACCCCCTGACCTTGCTGAGGCTTGCTGTAGGTAAAGTAAAACCAACCATCAGGCCCCTTCACTACGTCTAACAAGCCACCTTGGCCACGCGCCCAAATGGTGGGTAAACCAGTGATTTTTTGCCATGCAGGCTGCTGGGCAGATAGTTTATCGAGGCGAAGGCTCAACAACTCGCCGTGGCGTAAGCTAATTATTAAGGTGTGGCGGTTCAACCAAGCCATGCCCCAAGGCACACCGGGTAATTGCGTCAAACGGGTCACTTGTAGAGTATAGTCTTGGCTGGTGAAACGCTGCTGCACGCCCGCAGAAGCAATAGCGAACGTTGCTAGCAAAGCCAACATTAATCCCGCAACAGCCCAGCGATGTTTGATTGCCATGTTCATCTTGCCTACTCCATCAGCTCCCTCACTACACCTTAGCATTGTCACCTCGCATCGTCGAAAACCTTAGCGAGTCACCGCATCAATACAGCCGGTTTCAAGCTTGAGATGCAAAACAATTCTCTCATTTGATTTGGTTTTAAGTATAATTGTTTAGCTAACCAGCCTTTAGTACGTTTTGTAGCACTAATGGCTTAAATACCACAGACTGGAATTTATCATGAAAAAAACGCTCTCAGCGCTTATCCTCACATCTTGCTTTTCACTGCCAGCCTTAGCCGAAACCCCTGTGATGTTTTCAAGCATTGATGGTTTCAATGCTCCCAACGCGAATGCAGTTAGTGGTGTGCGCCTATCGGTATTACACGGCAAAGTCGATGAAGTGAAAGGCGTCGATTTTTCGGTTTTAGGTATGTCTGAAACCAAACGCAGCACTGGCATTAACTTTGGCTTATTCTGGGGCGGTGCTAAAGTCACCGAAGAAATGAAAGGCGCTTCTTTAGGTTTATTTAACTGGAATACCGGCTTAACCACCGGGGTAAACCTAGGCGCGGTCAACTTCACCAATAACGTTAACGGCTTAAACTGGAGTGCGGTAAACTTTTCGCAGGGCTATACCAAGGCCGATGTAGGTTTGGCCAGTATTTCTAACAAATCTAACGTTCAAATAGGTTTGTTCAATATGACTAAGCAAATCGACGGCATACAAATTGGCATCATCAATTGTGCCGATAACGGCTTCTTTAAATGTTTCCCAATATTTAACTTCGCCAAATAAGCTATAGCCAACATACAAGGGAAAGCCAACCTTTCCCTTGTTGCAATAACAAACACCGACTCATTTAATTCCATCCCCCTCATGGCACTCGCACCTATCGATGCGAATAATCTCTCTACAGGCGATTATTGTCACGCTGATTAACCGCTCGCCCCTTGTCTATCGGTTTAAACCTTTACTGCCGGCATGGCCAATTCGAGGCATACCGAACCATGAGCTACATTTAAGACCGTGTCCTTACCCGCTAAACCTCTCACATGGTCTTTATTTGGTAGAAGACCCAAGCATAACCAACCAGACAGCGTTAGCTCACAACAAACTTGAAAAAAACTCACCAACAAATAGCGACATTCTATACTTGAATCAACCAACTGAAGGGTTTCGCTTAAATGATACGACTTCGAAGACTTTGCTGGACATTACTTTTATTAAGTAACGCAGCCTTAGGAGCTCAAACACTAAAAGTCGCCTTAATCGACCATGACCTCGATGCCGGGGAAGAAGCCAGTATAAAAAGCTTAAAGCTTGCTGCTAACAACTTAAACATCTCCCTTCAGCTGCTTCCGCTACCGGAAATTAGAGCCGAGCACCTAATGGAGTACGACGAACTCGATGGTGAAGCTTTTGCTTATGAAATCCCCGGCCGTCAAACGAAAAACATGTTTAAAATCGATGTTCCAATAGAAAGTTCAGCCTTATGGATATGGGTACACCAAAGCCAAAGCTGTATTGAAGAGCCAAGCGAGTTAGCTCACTTCAAGCCGGTTGGCATTACTGGCATCCCTTATTTTGAGATGTTTTATCAACTCTCAGAGCTGGGGTATGAAAAAGTATCCAACCCACATAAATTAGTCACCATGCTGCGGCTAGGCCGTGCTGACTAT
>NZ_JBNKPP010000262.1:0-5284 GCF_050295395.1 Agarivorans sp. | reverse complement strand
TAAACCTTGCTCGGTCATACTTTGCACAAAGTGGTAAATTTCCTTCTTGGTATTCACATCCACTCCGCGGGTGGGCTCGTCTAAGACCAAGATCTGTGGCTGAGTATCCATCCATTTCGACAGGTAAACTTTTTGTTGATTACCGCCACTTAAATACATCAGCTCGGTATCTAAGGAGGCTGCTTTAATGTCGAATTGGCGCACGTAATGCTGGGCTTTTTCGCGAGTTTGCTGGTGGTTGATCAGCCCCTTGCTGTAGTTGCTTAAGGAAATCAGGCTGATATTTTCCGGTATAGTAAAGTTCATGGTTAAGCCGCAGCCTTGGCGGTCTTCACTGAGGTAGGCCAAGCCGTGTTTTACCGCATCTTTAATGTTGCGAATACTAACCAGCTGTTGCTGCACGTAAATGTGACCATGTTGGCGACGGCGCAGTCCCATAATCGCCTCGGCGGTTTCGGTTCTGCCGCTGCCCACTAGTCCGCCAAAACCTAATGCCTCACCTTGGCGCACTTCAAAGCTAATATCATTTAACAGGTTTTTGACACTAAGGCCTTCGACTTTTAAGGCTACCTTGTCCTGTACCTTAGAGCGGTTGGGGAACACTTGATTGAGCTCGCGCCCCACCATTTTTCTGGCCATGTCCTGTTCGTCGATTTGGCTCACCTGATCCACCGCAATCAACTCGCCATCTCGCAGGATCATCAGTCGATCACAGAGTTGTTTTACCTCCTTCAACTTGTGAGAGATGAATAAGATGGTGACACCTTGGCTTTTCAGTTTGTCGATTAGCTTAAACAGTACTTTTACTTCTTGGCTGGTGAGCACGGTAGTGGGCTCGTCCATAATCAGAATTTGTGCATCGTTGACCAAGGCCTTGGCTATCTCCACCATTTGCTTTTCTGCCACGCTCAGCTGCTCGATTAGCGCGTCAGCCGAGAGTGGGGTTTCTAGCAATTCCAAGAGCTGCTTAGTGCGCAGGCGCATGGCTTTTTTATTCAATAGCGGGCCGCTGCGAAGCTCTTGGCCAAGAAAGATGTTTTCAAATACGCTGAGGCTGGCGATCAAGTTAAATTCCTGAGGAATCATTGCAATGCCCAGCTTTTTAGCATCTGCCGGGCTATTGATTTCGGCGACTTCCCCGGCGATTTTCAATTGGCCAGCGCTGCGCTGGTAAATGCCCGAGATAATTTTCAGCAGGGTGGACTTACCCGCGCCGTTTTCTCCGAGTATGCCCATCACCTCGCCAGCTTGAATTTGCACGCTAATATTCTGTAATACCGTGACACCAGAAAAACTTTTACTGATGTTTTCCAGACTGAGAATGGCTTGCGCTTCACTCATTGACACTCTCCATCGCAATCCACTTACCGTTGTTTTGTGAAGACTGAATCACCGCATTGATAAACTTGAGGCCATCCACCCCTTCGCTGACTCCCGGCAATAAACTGCCGGCTAAGGCTTGCTCGGCGGTCGCACCGGCACGGGTCGCTAAAATTGCTTGGGCGGCTTCGCTATAGATATTGCTAAACGCTTCTAGGTAACCTTCAGGGTGGCCGGAAGGTGTGCGCACTAAGTGCTCGCCAGCGGCTTGATAGCCGTAACCGGCTCGAGTGAGAATACGACTAGCCTGAGCAAAGGGGCTGTAGAGCAGTTGGTTAGGGTGTTCTTGAGCCCACTCAAGGCCGCCGTCGCTACCATAGATGCGAATGCGTAGGCTGTTTTCATTACCCGGCGCCACTTGCGAGCTCCATAACATGCCGCGAACGCCTTGCTCAAAGCGCAGCATGGCGTGCACATTGTCATCCAGCGCTCGGCCTTCAACAAAGGTGTTTAGTTCGGCACTCACTTGTTGCACTTGTAAACCACTAATAAAACTAGCCAAGTTAAAGGCATGGGTGCCAATGTCTCCCAAGCAACCGGCTGGGCCAGAGCGTTTAGGGTCGCTACGCCACTCGGCTTGTTTGTTGCCAGTTTTTTCGGCGGCACTGGTGAGCCAGTCTTGAGCGTATTCCACTTGAATCACCCGTAATTTCCCCAGCAAACCATCGGCGACCATTTGCTGCGCCTGACGCACCATGGGGTAGGCACTGTAGTTATGGGTGAGCACAAATAACTTGCCGCTTTGTTGGGCGAGTTGCTCAAGCTGCAGTGCTTCACTGAGCGAGCAAGTCATGGGTTTGTCGCAAATCACATGGATTCCAGCGGCTAAAAATGCCTTAGCAATCGGGAAATGCAGATGATTTGGCGTAACAATGCTGACCGCTTCAATACCGTCTGCGCGAGCGGCTTCCGCTTCGGCCATGTCTATATAGCTGCTATAGCTGCGCTCGCTGGCAATGCCTAGGTCTTTGGCCGATTGCTCGGCGATGTCGGGGTGAGAACTCAAGGCTCCCGCTACCAGTTGATAGTGGTTGTCTAAACGAGCGGCGATGCGATGCACTGCACCAATGAAGGCGCCACTGCCGCCGCCCACCATACCCAATCTAATTTTATTCATGATGTTCTCCTGATAAACCTAAAATGCGCATGTTGGCGGCTTGATCGATAGCGCTGTCGGCAAAGTCGTCAAAGGCTTTGTCGGTGACCTCGATGATGTGTTGTTCGACAAAAGCCACGCCCTCAATGGCGCCCGCTTCGGGATGTTTCAAACAGCATTCCCATTCCACAACTGCCCAGCCAGAGAAGTCATATTGAGCCAATTTAGAGAACACGCTGCCAAAGTCGACTTGGCCATCCCCCAGTGAACGAAACCGTCCGGCACGCTCGGTCCAGCTTTGATAGCCGCCATAAACACCTTGTTGGGCGGTAGGGTTAAATTCGGCATCTTTAACGTGAAACATCTTGATCCGCGAATGGTAGCGGTCAATGAAGGCTAAGTAGTCCAGTTGTTGCAGCACAAAGTGGCTGGGGTCGTAAAGGATGTTACAGCGAGGATGCATGTTCACTTCTTGTAAGAAACGCTCAAAAGTCACTCCATCGTGGAGGTCTTCACCGGGATGGATCTCGTAACACAGATCGACTCCAGCCTCATCAAAGGCATCTAAAATGGGCAGCCAACGTTTAGCTAATTCGGCAAAGCCGGTATCAACCAAGCCTTGTGGGCGTTGTGGCCAGGGATACATGTAAGGCCATAGTAGCGCCCCAGAGAAGGTGGCATGAGCGCTTAAACCTAAGTTTTTTGAAGCCTTAGCAGCAAGCAGCAGCTGATTTACCGCCCACTGTTGACGCTTAGCCGGATTACCTCTTTGCGATTCAGGGGCAAAGCCGTCAAACATTTCGTCGTAGGCGGGGTGAACCGCTACCAGTTGTCCCTGAAGATGGGTTGATAGCTCGGTTAGGGTGAGTTGATGCTGCGCTAGCGTTGCCAAAATCTGCTGGCAATAATCAAGATCTTCGGCGGCGCGTTCTAGGTCAAATAGGCGTTTATCCCAGCTGGGCATTTGTATGCCTTGGTAGCCGATACTGGCCGCCCAAGCAGCAATGGATTCGAGTGAATTAAATGGTGCTTCATCACTAGCAAATTGGGCTAGAAACAATGCTGGTCCTCTAAGGTTTTTCATCTGCAATCCTTTTTCATCGTGTAGCTCAAACTGTTCAGGTTTATAAATGTAATCGATTACATTTTGTTGCCTAAAAAAACCATGCGCTGTACTTAAGCTGGTGGCGGTTAATCACCGCGAGGCATGGTTTTTCTTTACGACTTGAATAAAAGTTATACAAAAAATTTTCTTTTATCTATCAAATGTTGCAAAAATGTGAGCAATGTTGGAGTTTATTTTTTAAGCGTTTTGAAATTCACTAGAAGCTGCGAATTAAGATAAAGCGCTTTACATTAATTCATGTAATCCGTTACATTTTATTGAGTATTAAGAAAAAATGTTGGACTGATAAGGAAAGCCAATGCCGACCATTAAAGACGTAGCCAAAATGGCGGGCGTATCTACAGCTACGGTTTCCCGAGCCATGATGAACCCAGAAAAGGTGTCGGAAAAGACCCGTTTGAAGGTAGAGGCAGCGGTGGCCGAATGCGGCTTTTCTCCGAATGTTATTGCGCGTAATTTACGCCGTAGTGAATCAAAAACCATCGTGGTTATTGTGCCGGATATTTCCAATATGTTTTTTGCCAACATCGTGCGCGGTATTCAGCGAGTGGCCTTAAAAAATGCCTATAAGGTATTGTTGGGGGACTCGATTCATACCGTGGAGCAAGCTAAGGCCTATATGGATTTAGTGCGCAGTAAACAGGCCGACGGGATTATCTCGTTAACTGCCGAACTTCCTGCTGAGGTGCGCCAAGGTTCGGAGCTGCCGCTGGTGATGGCCTGTGAATACTTTCCCGGTTTTCCGGTGCCTACGGTACGTATTGATAATCGCGGCTCGGCCAGCAGGGCAGTGGATTACCTACTAGATATTGGCCATCGTCAAATTGGCTGTATCACCGGCCCTATGGAAAACCCGATTTGTGTCGACCGTAAAGCCGGCTATCAAGATAGCTTACAAAAGATGAATATTGCAGTGGACGAGCAAGCCTTTGAAGATGGAGATTTTAGTTTTCATTCTGGGTATAGCGCTTTTCGTCGTTTGCAGCAGCACTTCAACATGACTGCGCTATTTTGTTTTAACGATATGATGGCCTTAGGTGCGATGAAGGCGGCAATCGAGCTGGGTATTAAGGTGCCGCAGCAGTTGTCGATTGTTGGTTTTGATGATTTGTTATTTGCTGAATATACCGATCCTGGTTTAACCACGGTGCGCCAGCCTCAAGAAGAAATAGGCATTACCGCCGCTAATACCTTGGTTAAGGTATTACAGGGCGGCAAAGCTAATCAAGACACCATCATTCCTACCCAACTATTGGTGCGCGGCAGCTGCGTATCACCTAGCAAATAAGCGGCATTTATTGCGCCGACCAAGGTGCTAGTGGCCGAGGGTTTTGTTGCTGCCAGCGGGCATTAATTCGCGAAGCCAGCAGTGAATCAAATACCATTTGTAGTAAATGAAATACGATGCAGGTAACCACCGCTACCCCAAGCTGACTGTTAATGCTAATGATTACCGACACCGCAATTGGCATGGTTTTTTGGCTGGCGGTAAACAGTACCGCTAAACGCTTGGCTCTGGGCAAAGCACACAGTTGACTGGCGTACCAACTCACTACTAGCAGAGCAATATGTAAGGCGAGGCAAGCAAGGCTAATGCTCAGTAAGCTACTGGCAGTTAAGGCCAGCAGCGCACCTTGGCTAGCCGACAAAGTTAGCCAGACTCCGGCAATCACCAGCAAACT
>NZ_JBNKPP010000261.1:0-9852 GCF_050295395.1 Agarivorans sp. | reverse complement strand
AGATACACATTTGATAATGCCTGCTGGCCCCCGGTTTTTTTCGAACATCGAAATGGGCCTTTACTGGTGATACCACACGCCACTGCGGCTTGAACATGTGCACTTCGGCGCATTAGGTTTGTTACTTTGGTTCTCGGCTTTCGCCACTGTCGCCAGTAGCCATTCGCACTCTGCGCCTTATCCAATGATCTAGATCCACGCACAGTTGATAACAATTAGCGATCCTAAAATAGTATTTGTCCAGCGAGGGGGCCATGTTCACCAAGATCTGTCTTTGCGTAATAACTTGATCTTGACTCATGCTCACTCGCCAAAATCAATAAACTACCACTACACTAGTAAATCCAAAACCAGCAAGCTTTAGTTAAGGAGCAGAAATAAGCATGAGTGAACAGCATCAAGGCAGTTGTTTGTGTGGTCAGGTTCATTATTCAGTGAGTGGTGAGTTCGACAGCTTTTACCTGTGTTTTTGTCAGCATTGTCAAAAGGACAGTGGTTCGGCGCATGCGGCCAATTTGTTTTCTAGTCAGGCTAAGTTAACTTGGCTTAGTGGGGAAGCTTTAGTTCGCACTTACCAGTTGCCTAACAGTCGCCATGTGAAAAGCTTTTGTCAGCATTGTGGCTCGGCTTTACCGGCTCAACTGGAGGGGTTACTGCAAGTCCCCGCGGGGAGTGTCGATAGTGAGCTAGCACTAAAACCTAAGGGCAAAATCTTTATGGCTAGTGCGGCCAAGTGGCTTAATCACTTAGAGCAAGTGCCAAGTTATGAGGCGCTGCCCAAATAAGCCAGTGCGGCTAGCCGTGCTTGGGCGAGGGCAGCAGGCTTTGGCCTCGCTATAAGCAACAACAACGCGTTAATGCTGTTAAGCTCAGTTTAATTTACCTGCCATCACTGGCCCTAAGTGGTGTAGAGTAAGCTCTTGTTTGGAGCTAGCCCGTTAACTAGCCTAAGTAGAGAGAAATATATGGATGCAAAAAGTACCCTTGCGGCCTTGCTGGTGGTGTTTATTTGGGGTCTGAACTTTTCGGTGATTAAGTTTGGTCTTGAAGAGCTTCCGCCGATCATGTTTTCCGGTTTGCGGTTTTTAATTGTGGCAGTTCCTGCGGTGTTTTTTGTTCCTTTTCCTCGTACCTCTGTTTGGAATGTGCTTGGTGTGGGGGTATTCCTTGGGGTGCTTAAATTTAGCTTTTTGTTTGTGGCCATGCGCCAAGATATTTCGGCCGGTTTAGCGTCCTTATTACTACAAGCCCAGGTGGTATTTACCATATTACTTAGCCTGTTATTTTTTAGAGAGAAACTCACTGCTAGGCAGCTTGTGGGCGCTGTCATCGCGCTTGCTGGCTTTAGTTTTTTCTTCCAAGATACCGGCGGTAACGCCACGAGTTTAGGTTTGTTATTGGTACTGAGTGCGGCCCTGTTCTGGGCTATTTCCAACTTGATCATGAAAAGGGTAGCCAATAGTAACTTGCTGCACTTTATGGTGTGGGCCAGTTTAGTGCCGCCGCTGCCACTGTTTTTAGTGTCTTACTTTTTTGAAACTAAGCAGCCGCTGGCGCTGTTAATGGCTACCACGGCGCAGTCTTGGGGCGCACTGGTGTATGTGAGTTATATCTCTACCTTACTGGCCTTTTCGCTGTGGGCGTGGTTATTACGTCATCATCAAACGGCGGTGGTAACGCCTTTTGCCTTGTTAATCCCCATTGTAGGCATGCTTGGTTCAAGTATTTTGTTGGGTGAACGCCTGACTCAGTTTGAAGTGTTTGGCGGCATGTTGGTATTGCTGGGATTAGCAGTATTGCTCCTGACTCCCGCCGTTATTGTAAAGCTAAGCCGTCGCATCGGGCATAGTAGAGCCGAGTTGTAGGCTGGGCTTCATTAAGCGCAATGCAGTGCTAGCTTGCTAGTGGTCTAATTACAGCTTGAAAAACAAACTTAATATAAGGGCTTATGGCAATATTAGCCCTAATAGTTTGCTCCCATATTTCACCTAAACAATGTGCCAAGAACGTTTTTTGAGAGTCTGTGTTTCATAGACTAGTCTTATGCTAACTTAGATATAAGTAACTGATAATAAAAAATATTTAAATAATATCGCTGACAAATTAAGCAGCTGCTTATGAATCTGAAATCACATCTTAATGTGACCACCTTGGTGCTTTGAAAACATTAACTTGAAGCCGATACCCATATGCACGTAAATTAGCGCCATGTAAGCGCTTTCACGTTGAGGTAATCAGTATGCATTTTGATAATTTTTCAGAACAAAAAGTAGTAGGACAGTTTGTTGATTTGGCAGGCGAGCGATACTACAAAATCGCTAACGTTGACCAAATGGCACCGTTTTTTATTAGTGTTGTTTCAGCCAGTGATCATTGGTTGTTTATTTCTTCTACGGGCAGCTTATCTGCTGGTCGGATCCGCCCAGAGAACGCTCTTTTCCCTTATAAGTCGGTGGATTATATTCACGAGAGTGCCGAAAACACCGGTTCTAAAACCCTAGTAAGAGTAAATGGCGCACTGTGGGAACCGTTTAACCGTTATCACGATGGTTTGTATCAACTAGAGCGTAACCTATATAAAAACACCACTGGTGATAAGTTGCTGTTTGAAGAACTTAACCACAGCTTGGGTGTTAAGTTTCAATACAGTTGGCAAACCAGCGAACAATACGGTTTTGTTCGTCAGGCAGAAATAAGCAACATTGGCGAGCAAGACTGCGACATCGAGATAGTAGACGGTATTCAAAACATTCAGCCTTCTGGCGCTCCTTTGTCGACCATGCAAAGCGCTAGTTCATTGGTTGATGCGTATAAATGGAATGAACGTTTAGAGCAGGGGCCATTGGTACTGTATACCATGTATGCCAAGCTATCTGACCGTGCCGAACCGCTAGAATCCTTATTAGCCAGTTCTGTGTTCAGCTTAGATAGCGACGACAGTCAAATCTTGTTAAGCAGCAAACAACTTAACGCCTTCCGCCGTGGCCAGCCTCTAAACGATGAGCATTTAATTCGTGGCGAGCGTGGCAGTTACTTGCTAGCTAAAAGCTTCCGTTTGCCTGTACAGCAGCAGCGTGAGTGGTTGATTGTTGCCGATATTGATAAGAACCATCGTGCCGTTAGTCAACTACAAGCCGAACTTTCTTCAGTCGAAAGTTTAACTGAAGCCGTTAAATCTAGCGTTGCAGCTAACCAGCAAGAACTGGCCAATTTGATGTCGGGTGCCGATGCTTGGCAGCTTAGTGCCGAAGAGAATACCAGCGTTCATCACTATGCGAACGTTTTGTTCAACAGTATGCGCGGCGGGGTATTCGAAAACGGCTACATCTTAGATAAAACAGACGTAATTAATACCTTAAAGCAAACTAACCGCGAGGTGACCGAGCGTTACCTTGAAGCGTTAAATAGTTTGCCTGAGCAATTCTCTCACCAAGCCTTAATGGCCTTAGCTAAGCAAAGTAACGATGCCCAGCTATTACGCCTATGTGATGAATACATCCCACTTACTTTTGGCCGCCGCCATGGTGACCCAAGCCGCCCTTGGAACCATTTTGAAATTAAACTCAAAGATGACGCTGGCCAACGTTTGTTGTCTTATCAAGGCAACTGGCGCGACATTTTCCAAAACTGGGAAGCGCTAGCGCTAAGTTACCCTGGGTATATCAGTTCTTTCTTAGCTAAGTTTGTGAATGCGTCTACCGCAGATGGTTACAACCCTTATCGCATTACTAAGCAGGGTATTGACTGGGAAAAACCAGAAAGTGACGACCCATGGAGTAACATTGGTTATTGGGGCGACCACCAAATTATTTACTTGCTTAAGTTCTTAGAACAGCTTGATAAGTATCAACATGATCAATTACTAAATCTTCTTAGCAGTGAACAATTTAGCTACGCCAACGTTCCATATCGTTTAAGCGCTGTAGATCAATTGTTAGCCAACCCTAAAGACACGGTGAGTTTTGATGAAGAGCTAGATGCCGTTATTCAACAACGGGTAGCGACAATGGGCAGCGACGGACGTTTGCTATTAGATGCTCAGGGTCAGGTTTACCAGGTTAACCTGATGGAGAAAATATTGGTGCCATTGCTTACTAAACTTAGCAACTTAGTGATTGATGGCGGTATTTGGCTAAATACTCAGCGTCCAGAATGGAATGATGCGAATAACGCTATTGTGGGTAATGGTTTATCCATGGTGACGCTGTACTACATGCGCCGTTATGTTAGCTTCATGCAACAGTTGTTGGCCGACGCGCCAGAAGAGTTCAGCTTGTCGGCTGAAGTCGCCCAGTGGCTTGATAGCACCAGTACCATATTGCAACAAGCGCTGAACGCCATCGAACAAAATGCGGTGAACGACGAGCAACGTTATAGCTTCATGCTAGCCTTACAAAATGCAGCTAACGACTATCGTCAAAAGGTTTATTCGCAACAAGGCTTTAGCGCTAAAGCGAGTGTGCAACAAACAGCATTGAAGCAGCTAATGACAGTGTCGCTTAGTGTGTTAGATGCCTCTATTGCGAACAATCTACGCCCAGATGGTTTGTACAATGCTTACAACATTCTGAGTTTGACTGAAGACAAGGCGGAAATCTCGTATCTATATCCGATGTTAGAAGGTCAAGTAGCGATCCTTAGCGCTGGGGTATTAAGCCCTGAGCAAGCCGTGACGCTGACCGAGCAGTTATATAACAGTGATATGTATCGTGCTGATCAGCATACTTTCATGTTGTATCCTGACCGCGACCTCAATGGCTTTATGCAGAAAAACATCATTAGTGCAGAGCTGATTGCGGCTACTCCAGCGTTGCAGGCGATGGTGAGCGAGCAAGACCAACGTATTGTTATGCTAGATGAGCAAGGTAACTATCGTTTCCATGCCGCTTGCGACAACTCGGCTGGCTTAAGCAAGAAAATCGAACAGCTTAAAGCAGACTACAGCAACCTTACTCCAAGTGATTGGAAGGCGCTGGAGAAAACTTATGAGCAGGTTTTCAATCATAAGGCCTTTACTGGACGCTCTGGCACCATGTTTGGCTATGAAGGTTTGGGCTGTATCTACTGGCACATGGTGTCGAAGCTATTACTGGCGGTACAAGAGAACTACCTTAAAGCCCGCGAGCTAGATGCCGCTTCGCCTGCTACTCAACGTTTGGCGCAACTGTATTACCAAGTACGCCAGGGTATTGGCTTTAACAAAACACCAGATAACTATGGCGCATTCCCTTGTGACCCTTATTCACACACACCGAAACAAGCTGGTGCTCAGCAACCGGGTATGACTGGACAGGTGAAAGAAGAGGTGATTAGCCGATTCACTGAGCTGGGTATTGAAGTGGCAAATGGCGCTATTAATATCAAGCCGAGTTTGCTTAAAGCGAATGAGTTTTTAAGCCAAGACGCTGTCTTCCACTGGAAAAATCTAGCTGGCGAAGACCGCCAATGCGAACTGAGCGCTGGACAGTTGGCCTTTACTTTATGCCAAGTGCCGTTTGTTTACACTTGTAGCGACGACTCAGAACCCGCCATTGTTTGCCATTTAGCTAACGGTGAAACTCATCAGGTGAGTGGTTTAAGCTTACCGCAAAGCTTAAGCCAGCAGTTATTTGCTCGACTAGGTGAGATAGTGAAAGTGGAAGTGAGTTTGAATTCTCAAGCTATCGCACAGTTTTAGCCGTTGGCTAAGCTAAGTCTTTAACGTTTAAAACCGAGTCGCGCATTGCTGCTCGGTTTTTTTTGCTCAAAAAAAGGCCCGCATAAAGCGGGCAAAGGTTTAGTTTTAGAGAGAATAACTATGCTAAATAAAAAGCTTAAACACCAAATTCAGCTTTAATTTGTTCTAACCAACCGGCTAAACGTTCGCTATGTAGCTCACTTTGGTTGTCGTTATCTAATACCAGACCGGCAAACTTACCGTTGTCTAGTAGCGCGGCAGAGTCGTCAAACTCATAACCGTCTGCAGGCCATTCACCTACTAGCTCGGCGCCGGTTTCACATATGGCGTCATATAACTCACCTAAGCCATCAACAAACTCGCTAGAGTAGTTCACTTGGTCACCTAAACCGTAAAGCGCTACTTTAATGCCAGATAAATCGGCGTCATCGAGTTGTGGAAGAAACTCATCCCAGCTTTCAGCCTGACAATCGGCAGCTAGGCCGGGCAGTTGGCCTTCGCCTAGGGTGGGCGTACCTAGAATCAACATTTTGTAAGAACTTAAAGTGTCTATATCGACACGGTTAATGTTAAGCGGCTTATCGGCAAGATCTTCGCCTAATTGCTTATGGATCATCTTAGCAATCTTGCGAGTGGTGCCGGTATCCGTCCCAAAAAATATACCTATATCTGCCATGATACGTGCTCCTTGAATGTCTGGCTTAGTTGCTCTATTGCAATAAGCAAACCAAATAAAAAACAACTAAAAAACAAAAGCTTACATAGCGTCAAAATAGCCTTGCACCACACTTTGTAGCAAACATGACAGCTGAGAAGACAACAAATGTGGGTTTTGTAACGGTGGTTAGGCTAGCGTCTAATCGCTTTAGTGAAGATGTTGGATGAAGATTGAGCTAGCTAGTTGTTGCGGCTCTCTTACACTCAAGTTTACGATGAGCTGCCATTAATTTAACAAGGGCAAACTAGAGTAAATCGTTCATGCGTTGTTTCAGTTCTTGGTCGCTTAAATGGAGGATAGGCGCTCTTTTGAGTCATCTATTTAGTTGACCAAAGTGTGGTAAAAGATAAGCTTTTAGCATAACTAACATCTATTAAGATTGATTACTTTATCGCCTTAATACTCGTTATTAGCATCCAATGAACTCAGATTAATGGTCTATAAATGGGTTGGCCCTTAGCCGAGCGACGGCTAGGTCAATAAACGATCGAATCTTTGCATGAGCTTGTCGCCCTTCTATATGAACGATGCTGACCGGTAGTGGGGGCGGTTGGTAGTTAGCTAATACGCGAGTTAGCGAGCCATTTTTCAATTCCTCACCAACTTGATAAGACATTAGCCGGGTTATGCCAAGACCTTGCTTGGCGGCTTCAATTGCTGCGCCATTTTGCGAGCACTGCAGACGCGGGTTGACTTTTGTGCTTGTCTTGCCCGTTGCTGATTCAAACTGCCATGTAGTTGAAGGCTCTACGGTAGAGGCTTGAATGATTTCATGATTGACTAGCTCGTTAGGGTGTTTGGGGCTTCCATGTTTTTCTAAATATCGCGGCGAAGCACAGAGTACCCGATGAACGCTACCAACAGGAATAGCATAGATGCTGGAATCTTTAAGCTGGCCAATCCGAATCGCGATGTCTAAACCTTCATCGAGTAAGTTACTGATTCTATCATAGAAAACTGCGCGTACCGATACTGAAGGGTGTTGTTGTAAATACTCGGTAATCACTGAGGTGACATGGAGCTGTCCAAACAGCACGGGGGCTGTAATGGTTAACAGGCCTTTAGGTTCGGTGTAGCTTCCCGATACTGCGGCTACGCTCTGGTCGACATCGTCTAAGATCCGCTTGGCATCTTGATAAAAACGAATACCTGAATCGGTTAAGCGAACATGGCGTGTGGTTCTATTGAAAAGACGAACGCCCAAGGTTTTTTCAAATTGGGCGATAGATCGGGTAACAGCAGGCGCAGAAATACCTAGCTTACGGCTAGCCGCAACAAAGCTATTAGCTTGTGTTACCTCAACAAAAACGCGCATTGCCTCTAGCTTATCCATATCTGATGACCAATCTCAGTGCTTGATTATTTCAAATATCGTAACAGACAATTAAAAGGTGCCCTAATTATGTTTCTTTAGGTTAATTGTATGCTGGGTTCTCTTATCAGGAAAACACAGGAGTTACCCATGTCTCGTATATCTACACCTATATCTATCGCGGCTGCGCCAGCGGCTTCCAAGGCATCGCTTGAAGCCGTTAACAATCTTTTAGGAACAGTTCCCAACTTGTTTCGAATTGTGGCAAACAGCCCTAAAACCTTGGAAGGTTATTTAGCGTTGAACGGCGCGCTTGGCCAAGGAGCGTTGAACGCTCAAACCCGCGAACGGATTGCACTAGCTGTCGCGGAGGTGAATGGCTGCAATTACTGTCTGGCTGCGCATCAATATCTTGGTAGCAACTTGGCAAAATTGGATGAGGCCGAAATTGAAGCTAACCGTCGTGGGACTTCCTCAGACGAAAAAGCAGCTGCGGCAGTTGGTTTTGCCGTTAAGATTGTTAAATATCGCGGCAAGCTGTCTGACAGTGATTTTGAAGCGGTTCGTTCAGCGGGCTACAGCGATGAAGAAATTGTCGAAATTGTTGGCCATGTGGCATTAAACACATTAACTAACTACATCAACGAAGTTCTCGGTACCGAAATTGATTTTCCGGCGGTAGAAACGTTGGCTGTATAGTATTTTAGCTCGTTTAAGGGGTGGGATTTACCACCCCTTACTTGCAGTTAATTTAAGATGTTGAGCTATGGCTTAACCAAACAAAATAACACGGCTTCAGATTACCAGGTGAATGCGCAATGTCTTAAACCTGCTGTTGAGCAGCGATGGTTAACTCTTGGTATTGTTCGTATCATTGCCAACGTTGGTGTATGAGGGTAAGCATTTGGCCTAAGGGCCTGATTTTAAAATCCAAACTGCGCTTTAGACCCTTCATAGATTTAACTCTACAAAGGTATTAATCTCACCGTTGTTGCTGTGCTTGTGCAGTTGTTTTGCCCATTACTCGTCGTCATCATCATCATCGATGGGCGGCTTCCAAGTGATAGGGCGGTATATTTCCACTCTATCTCCTGCCACTAATTGGGTTTCTAGGGTGACAAACTTGCCAAATACCCCGACTTTTTGTTTATCCAGTTGGATTTCCGGGCAGAGATCTAAGATCCCCGACTGATGCAGCGCATTAATCACGCTGCTTTCTTCTACCACATCAACATTTATGCAGAGTTGTTGTTCGGGGGTGGCGTAGGCAATACTGACTAACATAAGGCCTTCTCCTAATGGGTTGATGGTGCGCAGCAACTGGCGCTTTCACTGGATTTTACTGCTCGGGCACTCAGCTTGTTTTGTAGCTGCCTGTGCAAGCTAAGCAAAATGCCTAATACAATGAAGCCGCCGGGGGGCAAAATCACCAACAGCAAGCCGCGGTAATCAGGAATGACGGTAAATTCTATGGCTTTAAAAGCCGAGCCTAAAAGAATATGGGCGTCGGCGAATAAGGTCCCAGAGCCAATAATTTCGCGAATGCCACCCAAAAATACCAGGACCCAGGTAAAACCGATGCCCATGGCTAAACCATCTACTACCGCCGGTAAAGGCGCTTGGCGGCTGGCAAAAGATTCTACTCGGCCCAAGATGGCACAGTTGGTGACAATCAATGGAATAAATAAACCCAGCACCTTGTGTAGCGGGTGAACCCAGGCGTTAAGTACCATGTCGGTAATGGTAACTAGGGTGGCAATCATCAAAATGTTGATGGGAATACGCACCGCGCGGCTAACATAGTTTTTAGTTAAGGCGGTGATCAGGTTAGATAATACCATCACCGCTAGAGTGGCCAGCCCTAAGCCTAAGCCGTTAGTGGCGCTAGAGGTAACCGCGAGTAGCGGACACAGCGCTAAACACTGGCCTAGTACCACGTTATTGTTCCACAGGCCGTCAGCAATAATCGTTTTATACTGGCTCATATTAACTTCCTTGTTGCTGAGTATTTAAGTCGAGCAGGGCTTGGTGTACCGCATTGACCACGGCGCGTGGGGTAATGGTGGCACCGGTGAATTGGTCAAATTGACCACCGTCTTTTTTCACTGCCCATTGTTTAGTGGTGGTATTGTTTAAGTCTTTGCC
>NZ_JBNKPP010000260.1:0-2164 GCF_050295395.1 Agarivorans sp. | reverse complement strand
TTAAGTTCATCAAATAGAGCGACGGAACGCTGAAAATACTGCTCGCCAATGTTGGTTAGAACAACGCGGTGAGCATCTCGGTTGAGTAGTCGTAGCTGTAAGTCTGCCTCTAATTGGCGGATACGGCGGCTCAACGTTGAGAGTGGCATAGCCAAAGAGTGGGCTGCGCGTTTAAAACTGCCACAACGAGCTACCGCACAAAAACAGCGCAAATCATCCAAAGAATAATTAGGTTTCATTATTGGTATTTATTGTCTTAATTTTGCTTGTTTATCCGCCTATTGAAATCAATACACTAAGCGATATCTTTTGACAAGTTATTTGGAGTGAGGATGAAACTCAATGCAACGATGAAAGCGATAGCTCTTCTTATTATCTGCACCTTTTTTTGGGGCAGTTGCTTTCCTATTGGTAAACACGCCTTAGACGAAGTCCATGTACTTACTTTGGTTTTCTGGCGTTTTGTTATTGCGGCCGCTTGCTTAGCGTTTTATCTCAAAGTTGCTGATGTACCTAAGTTAAGCTTGAACTCGCGCCAATGGCTATGGGTTATTGTGGTTAGCGCTGTAGGAATAGGAGGTCTTAATCTAGGGCTGTTTACTGGCTTAGCTTCCACCAACGCGACTAATGGCTCACTGATCATGGCACTCAGCCCTTTGATGACGTCACTGATTGCTTGTATAGCATTGCGAACTTTACCGTCTCTTGTGCAGTGTTTTAGTTTGCTAGTGAGTTTGACTGGTGTACTGGTGGTGATCACGAATGGCCATTTTGAAACCTTGTTATCGATGCATATTAACCGTGGTGATCAGTTGATTTTCTTTGGTATGCTGGCTTGGAGCTTATACACCTATTTCAGTCAGGGAATCAGCCGCTGGATGCCTGTAGTTCCTTATACCTTTGTTGGTATGCTGAGTGGGACTGCCGTGATTGGCCTGATGTGTTGGTTGACTCCTGGCGTGCATCCGTTTGCTGAGCTGTGGAATAGTACAAGGCTGGGAATGTTGGAAGTGGTGTACATTGGAGTATTTGGAACGGTTGCTGGTTATTTGTTATGGCTAAATGGAGTGCGTCGCCTAGGTTCTGCTAATGCAGCGCTGTTTTTCAATTTTGTTCCGATTTTCTCCATGCTAACTTCTTATATGCTTGGTCAAGAAGTTACCGCGTTGCAACTGTCTGGTATTGCAGTTGTTATTGCAGGCTTGTTGCTACCACGTATTCCATTGGTTAAACGCGAACCTAAAATGTGCTCTGAATCCTGAGTTGCCACACTGTTACTGATTGATAAAAACGAAAGGCGTTTGTTTGATTTTAGGTGGCCGATTCTAAATATGGATGACACTTTTCTGCGGTTTTGTATGGCTTGGTAAGTAGAGCCAAGTAAAATTTGTCCCTTAGTTTAGGCCCTAGGAAAATAGGAGTAGATATGAATATTGCTGTACTAACTTTTGAGGGATTTAACGAGCTAGATTCATTTATAGCATTGGGCATTTTGAACCGAATGAAAGGTGCCGGTTGGAATGTGCAAATAACAAGTCCATCTAAGCATGTTACGTCCATGAATGGAGTTACTATTCAATCTCAACAAGCGCTAGAGTTTGCTAATCATACAAACGTCGTATTATTTGGCTGTGGTATTCTGACCCGTGATATTGCCCAAGACCGAGGCATACTTTCAAGGCTGAAGCTTAATCCCGAAACTCAGTTAATTGGTGGCCAGTGTTCAGGTACATTGTTGATGGCGGTATTGGGTTTGTTGCATCAAGTGCCAGCTTGTACCGATTTAACAACGAAACCTTGGGTTATTGAGTCAGGCGTTACAGTTTTACAGCAGCCTTTTTACGCTAAAGGAAATCTTGCAACTGCGGGTGGTTGTTTGTCATCAAAGTACTTGGCTGCGTGGGTTATTAGTAAGCTATCAGGTCGGGCAGAAGCCGAATCGGCAATTCATTATGTTGCACCAGTTGGTGAAAAAGAAAGCACCGTTCAACACTGTATGTCGGTTGTAGGTGCTTACCTATAGCTTGGTCCATATAAGGCGTTTAAGAGTGAATTCAACTGTTGGCGCTCTCAGCTCAATGTGAAATTTAGTGTTAATGCTGCAATGGATTAGTTAAGGTGTTCGCCTTACTCGCAGCTTAAGCAGGCATTTGGTAAATCGACA
>NZ_JBNKPP010000259.1:0-31555 GCF_050295395.1 Agarivorans sp. | reverse complement strand
GGTTTGTCGTTACTGGCGCTTGACTCTTGTTCGGTTTGAGCTTTCTTGGCTTTAGCCCGAGCAATGGCTGCCGCTACCGCAGGATTGCTAGAACTTGCTGGTTTGTCGTTACTGGCGCTTGACTCTTGCTCGGTTTGAGCTTTCTTGGCTTTAGCCCGAGCAATGGCTGCCGCAACCGCAGGGTTGCTAGAACTTGCTGGTCTGTTCTCGCTAGCGCTTGGCTCTTGCTCAGTTTGAGCTTTCTTCGCTTTAGCACGGGCAATGGCTGCCGCTACTGCGGGATTGCTTGAGCTGGTCGCCTGTTGGTTGTTATTACTCTCAACTTCTGCGGCTTGCTTGGCTCGTCGTTGTGCTTTACGTGCTGCTCTTGCGGCAATAGCTTGTTGATTATCGGGTACCCATTCGCCGCTGTCGGTTTGCTTGGCGGCGGGAGCCGCTTGCTTAGCTTGTTTAACGCGGGCCAGTGCTGCGGCTACTGGATCGGGTTTATCTGCTTCACTATTGGCTTGAGCTTGGCTTTGACGACGTAAAGCCGCCTGCTGATGTTTGGCTTTACGTTCAGCTTTATCTTTTTCTAAGCGTGCTTGGCGAGCATCAAAACGCTGTTTCGCCAGCTCGGCTTCTTGCTTAGCCTGATCTTCACTCTTAATTTTGGCTTTGGCGGTGCGGTAATATTCAACTAAAGAAATATTACTGGGGCAAACAAAGGCACACGCACCGCATTCAATACAATCCATAATATTGTATTCGCGCGCTTTATTTAGCTCGTCGCCCTTCGCAAACCAATAGAGTTGTTGGGGCAACAGGCCCATGGGGCAGGCTTGGGCACATTCGCCACAGCGAATACAAGGTGACTCAGCTACCGCAGCTTGAGGCTTATTTAAGATTAAACAGTTGGTGGTTTTTATCACAGGCGCTTGGGTGCTAGGCAACATAAAGCCCATCATCGAGCCGCCCATAATGACAGGGCCTTCAGAGGCGTGGGCCGCTTGCTCATCGATGATGTCGGCAACGCTAGTGCCAATACTCATCCAGTAGTTGGCGGATTGCCTTAGCCGGTCGCCAGCCAAGGTAATAATGCGAGAAATTAACGGCTCACCATGATCGACTGCGCGGTGTATTGCATAAGCGGTGCCTACGTTATGCACCAAAATCCCCATGTCTATCGGTAGTTGCTTCGCACCCACTTCCTTGCCGGTGAGAATTTGAATCAATTGTTTCTCACCACCAGAGGGATATTTAGTAGGAATACTTCGTATCATAAGCCCTTCGTCGCTGGCTTCACGCAGGGCTTTTAGGGCTTCGGGCTTATCATCTTCCACCGCGATAATGGTTAATTTTGGCTGTAGTGCTGTTTGCAGTAAGGAAACGCCACGTAGCAGCTCATTGGCGTAATTGCGCATTAAGCAGTCATCGGCGGTAATATACGGTTCACATTCCGCGCCATTAATGATCAATACATCCAGCGGTTTATTTGGGGTAATTTTTAAGGCTGTGGGGAAGCCTGCTCCGCCCATGCCGGTAATACCTGCTTGATGTACGCGCTGGCAGATCAGTTCGGGGCTGAGCTCTTGTTCGGTTAACGGCGTTAAGTAGTCGCAATCTTGCTGCTGTTGGTCTACGTCTATCACCACACTGAGCTCGGGTAGAGCAGACGGATGCGCTGATATTCTGGGTTCTATGGCCACAATAGTACCCGCTAGTGAAGCGTGTACTGGTGGCGCTTGAAAAAATTGCGATTGGGTTAAGGCCTGACCTTTTTTAACCCGTTGTCCTGGCTCTACAATGAGTTTTCCGGCACTGCCAATGTGCTGTTGCACAGGAATACAAACGCGGCGCGGTAAGGGCAGTGGCTTGGGCTGGGCACAGCTAATGTTTTGCTTGTGGGTTGCTGGGTGCACGCCACCTTGATAGCTCCAAGTGAAGCCTTGTCTAATTTTGTCTAACCAAGCCAGCATTATTTATCGGCCTCGATAATTGAAACGTTTATTTGGTTCAATTTCCAATCCCAGTTTTTGGTAGTAATAGGTACCGGTCGCATTTCAATACAATCGGTTGGGCAGGGGGCTACGCAAAGCTCACAACCAGTACATTCTTTACTGATTACCGTATGCATGTGTTTGTTGGCCCCCATGATGGCATCTACTGGACAAGCCTGAATGCATTTGGTGCAACCAATACAAGCCTCTTCAACGATAAAGGCGACTTTTTTACGGTCATCTTCTTTTACCGCTGCTTCATCTAGCGGAATCGCTTCCACGCCAAGTAAGTCAGCAATTTTGGCGACGGTTTCTTCACCACCGGGAGGACATTTGTTAATCGCTTCGCCGTTGGCAATGGCTTCTGCGTAAGGTCTGCAGCCGGGGTGACCACATTGCCCACATTGAGTTTGTGGCAGTAAGGACTCTACTTGGTCGGCAATGGGGTTGCCTTCAACTTTATATTTGATGGCGGCATAGCCCAAGATCCCACCAAATACTAAAGCGAGTAAAGTAATTGCAATTAAGGCTTCTAACATAGTTGATATACTACTTAATTAATCCGGTGAAACCAACGAAGGCTAAAGACATTAAACCGGCGGTGATCATTGCGATCGCAGCGCCTTTAAAAGGAACAGGAATGTCGGCAACCACTAGCCGTTCTCGCATCGCCGAGAACAAAATCAAAACTAGCGAAAAACCTGCCGCCGCGCCAAAACCATAGATGATCGACTGAAAAAGATCGTGCTGTTCGTTAACATTAAGTAAGGCCACCCCCAACACGGCACAGTTTGAAGTGATTAGGGGTAAGTAAATACCGAGCACTCGATGTAACGCTGGGCTGGCTTTTTGTACAAACATTTCAGTGAACTGCACGACTACCGCAATCACCAAAATAAAGCTCATGGTACGCAAGTATTCGATTTCTAGCGGAACCAAGATGTATTGCTCTACTAAATAGGAGCACATCGAGGCTAGAGTTAGCACGAAAGTAGTGGCTAAAGCCATGCCGATAGCCGTTTCAACCTTGCTTGATACCCCCATAAAAGGGCATAGGCCTAGAAATTTGACCAAGACAAAGTTGTTGACCAACACGGTACTGATTAATAACAAAAAATATTCAGTCATTGAATTAAGACGCAGCGAAACAAAGCGCTATTATCCTCGTTTGTGGGCGCTATAACAACCGTGAGTTGTATGTGGAAAAGCAAGCAATTTTTTGCTGTGATTTATGGAGCATTTTTGCGCGATCAAATTTACTTTTTACGCTTCGATTGATCTCGATCATTGGTAATAACTTTAAAAATTAAATCTCTCGACTACTACATGTAGTGGGAACTAGAATTTACCACCACTACATATGGTTAACCATCAAACACAGTGCTTTTTTGCTTAGCATTGGCTGCAAAGCCTTGAGCGGCGTGGTTTGCAAGTATTTTAATGAATCAGTGAGAGAATATTGGAGCGTAAATCGTGAAAACAGTCGTGATAAAACGAGACGGAAGCCGTGTACCTTACGACGCTAAACGGATTGTCGATGCAGTGTTAAAAGCAGCTGAAGCCCTAGGGGTTAAGGATAACTTGGTTGCGCTACACATTGCACAGCAAGTAACAGAGCAATTTGTTAACCACCCAGAAGTGGATATTAATGATATCCAAGCCTCGGTGGAAAACCACTTAATGGAAAGTGATAACAAAACACTGGCGCGTGCATACATCGAATATCGTCATGATCGTGATGTGGCGCGTGATAAGCGCAGCGTATTGAATGCTGAAATTCGTGGTTTGGTTGAGCAAAGTAATGCAGCGTTGCTCAACGAAAATGCGAATAAAGACAGCAAGGTGATTCCAACTCAGCGTGATTTATTGGCCGGTATTGTGGCTAAACATTACGCCAAAACCCATTTATTGCCTCGTGACGTAGTGCAAGCCCATGACGCAGGTGAGATCCACTTCCACGATTTAGACTATGCGCCGTTCTTTCCAATGTTCAATTGCATGTTGATTGACTTAGAAGGCATGTTGACTGGTGGTTTTAAAATGGGCAATGCCGAAATTGAAACGCCGAAGTCTATTTCTACTGCTACAGCGGTAACCGCGCAAATTATTGCTCAGGTTGCCAGCCACATTTATGGCGGCACCACCATTAACCGCATTGACGAAATTCTAGCCCCTTATGTGCAAAAGAGTTACGACAAGCATTTAGTGATTGCTGAACGTTGGAACATCGCCGATGCCGAAGCTTATGCTAAGGCTCAAACAGAAAAAGAATGCCACGACGCCTTCCAATCATTAGAGTATGAGGTGAATACCTTACACACAGCCAATGGACAAACCCCGTTTGTGACTTTTGGTTTTGGCTTAGGCTCTTGCTGGGCTTCGCGACTAATTCAACGCTCCATTTTAGAAAACCGTATCGCCGGCCTAGGAAAAAATGCCAAAACAGCGGTATTTCCTAAGTTGGTATTTGCCATTAAAGATGGCTTAAATCACAAACAAGAAGATC
Source organism: Agarivorans sp. (assembly GCF_050295395.1). Lineage (NCBI taxonomy): Bacteria > Pseudomonadati > Pseudomonadota > Gammaproteobacteria > Alteromonadales > Alteromonadaceae > Agarivorans > Agarivorans sp. The sequence continues at coordinate 27,070 of NZ_JBNKPP010000259.1, read as the reverse complement.
CCAGCTACGATATCAAGCAGTTGGCTTTGAAGTGTGCGTCTAAGCGCATGTACCCAGATATTTTAAACTATGACAAAGTGGTTGAAGTAACAGGCTCATTTAAAACGCCAATGGGTTGTCGTAGCTTCCTTGGTCAGTACCAAGAAGAGGGTAAAGAAATCCATGACGGGCGCAATAACCTTGGCGTGGTGAGTATTAACCTGCCACGCATCGCCATTGAAGCAAGAGGCGACGAACAGCGCTTCTTTGAACTGCTCGATCAACGTTTGAGTGTGGCCAAACTGGGCTTAGATAGCCGTATTTCGCGTCTTAAAGGGGTTAAAGCTAAGGTGGCTCCGATTCTTTATATGGAAGGCGCATGTGGCGTAAGACTGAATGCCGAAGATGACGTGTCTAGTATTTTTGAAAATGGCCGAGCATCTATTTCTTTGGGTTACATTGGCTTACATGAAACGGTGAATGCACTATACGGTAATGCCCAGCATGTTTACGATAATAAACAGCTACAACAAAAAGCTATTGGTATTGTTACCGCGTTGAAACAAGCCACTTTACGCTGGGAGAAAGAAAGCGGGTATGCCTTTAGTTTGTATAGTACGCCTAGTGAAAACTTATGTGACCGCTTCTGCCGCCTTGATGCCAAGAAATTTGGTGTGATTGAAGGGGTGACCGATAAGGGCTATTACACCAACAGCTTCCACCTAGACGTTGAGAAAAAGGTAAATCCATTCGATAAAATCGACTTCGAGCAACCTTATCCAGCGGTAAGCAGTGGCGGCTTTATTTGTTACGGTGAATATCCAAATCTACAACACAACACTGAAGCCTTAGAAGACGTTTGGGATTACAGCTACACCCGAGTGCCTTATTACGGTACCAATACGCCAATTGACGAGTGTTATGAATGTGGTTTTACTGGTGAATTTAACTGTACCAGCAAAGGCTTTGAGTGCCCATCATGTGGCAACTCAGAATCCAGCAAAGTGTCGGTTACGCGTCGCGTGTGTGGCTATTTAGGCAGCCCAGATGCGCGTCCGTTTAACTACGGCAAGCAAGAAGAAGTTAAACGCAGAGTCAAACATCTGTAATGAACTACCTCAGTTATCACGCTATTGATGTGGTAAACGGGCAAGGTACTCGTTGTACCTTGTTCGTGGCTGGTTGCGAGCATCACTGTCGAGGCTGCTATAACCAAAAATCTTGGTCCTGTGATGCGGGGCACTACTTTAGCCCCGAATTGGAACAGAAGATCATCGACGATTTAAACGATAGCCGCATTAAACGCCGCGGCTTGAGTTTAAGTGGCGGCGATCCTTTACATCCAAAGAACCTCGATAGCATCGAAGCCTTGGTGCGGCGGGTTCGGGAAGAATGTCCGGGGAAAGATATTTGGATGTGGACCGGTTATCGTTTAGCTGAACTGAATGCCCAGCAACAAACCATTGTTAAAATGGTCGATACCCTTATCGATGGTAAATTTGAACAAGACTTGGCGGATGCCAAGTTAGTCTGGCGGGGCAGTAGCAACCAAGTGATCTACCAACAACCCCTGCGTTAAACGTGAATTAAGAAATCAGTTTAGGGCGACTTATTAAGTAGCCCTGCATACTGTCAACGTACATCGATTCAAGCAACTGCTTTTGCTCTAAAGTTTCAACACCTTGGGCAATCACCTGACAACCTAAACGGTGTGATACTTCCACTAACATACTGACAAATTGCTGGTTGCTTTTGTCTGCTTCTAACTGCTGTACTAAATCACTACTGATTTTAACGTAGTTAGGTTTCAGCTCTTTGAACAGCTTGAACGAGCCAATGCCATTACCAAAGTCGGCGATGGCAGTATGGCAGCTATTACGGCGTAATACTTCAAATAGCTTTTTGGCATTACTGATATGCGCGTCTAAGGTTTCTTCTTCTAATTCAAACACCACTCGGGATTTTAAATTAGGGTAACGTTGTAAGTGCTGAGTTAACCAGCTACAAAAATTGGGGTCGGTTAAAATTAACTTACTGAGATTGATACCCCAACGATAATCGGCATTTTGAGCGGAAATAGTTTTGAGTATATAAGCGATGGTGGCTTTTTCTAGTTGTTCAATCTTACCTAAGCGCTGAGCCATTGATAGGGTGGTTTCAGTAGGCAATTGCTGTTTTTGGTCGGATATAAAACGGATAAACACTTCATGGTAGGCGGGCATGGTTCGATGCATCGACTGAATGGCCTGAGATGCAATGTTAAAATTGCTTTTAGCAATTAGGTAATCAATGGTTTTTTGCCATTGTAAGTCACTACTTTCTAAATTTTCATCATCATCCAACACCACTTCCCAAGCATTAGGCGACAAGCTCTGAGCAATGGCCAGAGCCGCATCAGCGCGAGAAATGACCCGTTCGATAGAATCGTCTTTTTTCAGTTCGGTAACACCAATGTAGGCGGCGCTTTGGAGCTGTTTACTGTTACTGTACTCGGTTAATGCTGCTCTCAAATCTTGGGCTATTTGGCTAACTCGACTAGCGGCAAACTTAGGAATAATTAATGCAAACTCTGCTCCCAATAAGCGATACAGTTGGCTGTTAGAATAATCTCTACGGCTACTATCTACAATTTTGGCAATATCCTTAATGTAGTCATCGCCAGCTTGATGGCCACGCGCCTTGTTGATCTCTTGTAACTGAGAGGCGCGCACTAAAAACAACACTGTATTATTAGGCGGTTCACTAAGCATCTGTTGCATGTCTTGGCGAAAAGAATGGCGATTTAATTGCCCAGTAAGGGGGTCTAATGCAACTTGTTGCTCTAACTGTTGAATGGCATGTTTCTGTTGGCGAATTTGTTGGGTAAATTTCAGTTTTTGCTCTTTAATTAACTCACCAACATTACCCAATACTGGAGTCTCGTCAGTTAAACGATCGGCATTTACTAATTTTTTCAGCTTAGATTTAATACTGGATACGGCGCGAACAAACAACAAACTGGTTAATAGATAACCCAAGATGCAAAGTGCAGCAATACTTAAATAAAGCCTTAAATAACTATCACCAACAAATTCGAAAGAGGGCTTAAAATTAAGCCGATACTTGCCCACAGCGATGGTTTTCATGCGTGTTTTACTAGGCTCTACTAGCTCTACTAGCCAATGTTGTGAGGCACCAGCCAAGGCGAGGGTATTATCAACCGCCAATTGAGTAGAAATAAAACTGAGATTATGCTGATCACGTAACAGTTGTAAGTTGGCTGTGGTTAACTGGCTAGGTTCGGTCAGCTGCAAAGAGAGTAGCTCAGTGACTTGCTGATCTTCTCTAGCGAGGTCGGCTTTAAATAACTGCAGGTGAACCGCCACTACAGATAGCCATAATAAGATAAATAAAAAAGCATTTACGACAAAAAATGTTCGAAGCCCTTTCATATTTTCCCTGTCTATTAAATAAACACTCAATTTAATAATACATGCAAACAATAGACTTATCTATCAGATGCTTAGCAATACCCATAATAATTATGTTGAGAAATGTATAAAAATTGCTTTGGAATTAGGGGGAATGGTAGAAAATGGCTCCCCAGGTTGGAGTTGAACCAACGACACATGGATTAACAGTCCACCGCTCTAACCAACTGAGCTACTGGGGAAGGGTAAGGTAGATAAAGATAATTGAGTGGCTCCCCAAGTTGGGCTTGAACCAACGACACATGGATTAACAGTCCACCGCTCTACCAACTGAGCTATTGGGGAATCGTAAGATTATCTTGATTATATGATTGGCTCCCCAAGTTGGGCTTGAACCAACGACACATGGATTAACAGTCCACCGCTCTACCAACTGAGCTATTGGGGAATCATATAATATTGAACCTATTTTAAAAGCAAGATTGGCTCCCCAAGTTGGGCTTGAACCAACGACACATGGATTAACAGTCCACCGCTCTACCAACTGAGCTATTGGGGAATCTTGATTATACCTAAGCAAATTGAGTGGCTCCCCAGGTTGGAGTTGAACCAACGACACATGGATTAACAGTCCACCGCTCTAACCAACTGAGCTACTGGGGAATCGCTTTGCTTAAGTGCGGGGCGCATAGTAATAATTGCCCTTATAAGTGTCAACTAATTCTACATCAAAATTGATAAATAGTGTCTGTTTGCTCAACTTACATCCAGTTACCCGCTTGGAGTGATCGAATCTTGTTCGCTAAGAGTAAAAAAACAACATTTGTTACTCAGTAAAAAGGCAATCCTAAGGTCAATTAAATGAGTAGATGCGGTAAAACCTAGAGAGCCAATTTTTATACACAATTAACAAAAGCCTTTGTTAATGCCAGCTGCAGCAAGTTATCCACTGAATTTGTGGATAAGTGTGTGCATTAAAAGTGCTGTCATCCCTCTAGGCCAATGATTACGCCGCTTTCAGAGAAATATGATCCGCGTCTGATTTTCAAGCAACAATAATGAATTCAATAACTTACAATTTAGTTAGTATAAAAGCTCAATTAATAAACGGGCTAAAAAAAACACTTGTAATTTATCTAAAGTTAGTGTGCATTACTTTTTGTTACACGCACATTTCTATCCACATTTAAGGGTAATATTCTAATTTATTTTTTATCGCGATATTCTCTGCTAAGGGTTCTGAACTTCGCTTTTGGCGCAGCTCATCTTTATTTATTCTCTGGCAAATTTGCGTAAAATGGCCATTGAGCTTCGTTGCCTTCAACTGGAACAAATTAATGAAAAAACCATTCGATTTAGTCTCCGATTACCAACCCGCGGGTGATCAGCCGAGCGCAATCAAGTCCTTAATTGAAGGACTTGAAGATGGCCTCGCTCACCAGACCCTATTAGGTGTGACGGGCTCGGGTAAAACCTTCACCGTGGCTAATGTAATAGCGGAACTCAACCGTCCAACGATTATTCTTGCACCAAATAAAACCTTGGCCGCGCAACTCTACAGTGAAATGAAAGAGTTTTTTCCTAACAATGCGGTAGAGTTTTTTGTTTCGTATTATGACTATTATCAGCCAGAGGCCTATGTGCCGACCACCGACACCTTTATTGAAAAGGATGCCTCGGTTAACTCTCATATCGAGCAAATGCGCTTATCCGCGACCAAAGCGTTGTTAGAGCGCCGTGATGTGGTGTTGGTAGCCTCGGTATCGGCAATTTACGGCTTAGGTGACCCACAGTCGTATTTGCAAATGATGTTACATCTTAGTGTTGGTGACATGATCGACCAGCGCGCGATTTTACGTCGCTTAGCTGAGCTACAGTATTCACGCAATGACGCCGCTTTTCAGCGTTCTACCTTTCGTGTACGTGGCGACGTGATTGATGTTTATCCTGCAGAATCAGACAAAAATGCCATTCGCATCGAGCTGTTTGACGGTGAGGTGGAGCGTTTAAGTAGCTTTGACCCGCTTACGGGAGCAGAGGAAGAAGTGATGGCCCGCGTGACTATCTTCCCTAAGACTCACTACGTAACGCCGCGCGAGACCATTTTAAATGCGATTAACGCGATTAAAGAAGAGCTGAACCAGCGTAAGAAACAATTATTAGACGCTAATAAATTAATTGAAGAACAGCGTATCTCCCAGCGCACTTTATTTGATATCGAAATGATGAATGAGCTGGGCTATTGCTCGGGCATTGAAAACTACTCACGTTATCTCTCTAATCGCGCACCGGGCGAGCCACCCCCAACCTTGCTTGATTATCTACCGGCTGATGGTTTGCTTATTATCGACGAATCCCACGTTACCGTGCCGCAAATTGGCGCCATGTACAAAGGTGACCGTTCGCGTAAAGAAAATCTGGTTAACTATGGTTTCCGTTTACCTTCGGCCTTGGATAATCGCCCTCTAAAATTTGAAGAGTTTGAACAAATAGCGCCGCAAACTATTTTTGTTTCTGCCACACCTAGCCAATATGAGCTGGATAAAACCAATCAAGAGTTTGTTGAGCAAGTAGTAAGGCCAACCGGCTTATTAGACCCAGAAATTGAAGTGCGGCCTGTGAATACTCAGGTCGACGATTTGCTCTCAGAAATCCGCTTGCGCACGGCGATAGATGAGCGGGTATTAGTGACCACCTTAACTAAGCGCATGGCCGAAGATCTTAGTGAGTATCTCACCGAACACCAAGTCAAAGTGCGCTATTTGCATTCTGACATTGATACCGTAGAGCGGGTAGAGATCATTCGTGATCTACGCATGGGGGTATTTGATGTACTAGTTGGCATCAACTTATTGCGAGAAGGCCTAGACATGCCAGAAGTGTCTTTGGTGGCTATTTTGGACGCAGATAAAGAAGGTTTTCTGCGCTCGGAGCGCTCGCTAATTCAAACCATTGGCCGCGCCGCTCGTCACCCACAGGGTAAGGCCATTCTTTATGGTGATAAGATCACCGGCTCTATGGAGCGAGCGATTGGCGAAACTAAGCGTAGACGTGAGATTCAGCAGGCCTTCAATACTGAGCATGGTATTGTGCCGCAAAAATTGAACAAAAAAGTGGCGGATATTAGTAACTTTGGTAAATCTAAGCTGGCTACTGCCGCCGAAGGTAAGGCCAAATACGCGGCGCTGTCGGCTGATTCTTTGTTGAAGAGTATTGCTCAACTAGAAAAACAAATGATTAATCATGCCAAGGAATTAGAATTTGAACAGGCGGCTGCGGTACGTGATGAGATCGCTAAAATGCAACAGCAGTTGGTAAAAATCAGTTAAAAAAAAGCCGCTGGTATCAGCGGCTCTTCATTATTTTAAACAGTCTTAGTTTGCAGCGGCGATGATCGCGCCAAACTCGTCAGCTAGCAAAGATGCGCCGCCTACTAGGGCGCCATCGATGTCAGCTTGAGAGAACAGTTCTTTAGCTGTAGCGGCTTTAACACTACCACCGTAAAGAATTTGAACTTTTTCAGCAACACTTGCGTTTTGTGCAGCTAACCAACCACGAATGTGAGCGTGAACTGCTTGAGCTTGCTCAGAAGTCGCTGATTTACCAGTACCGATAGCCCAAACTGGTTCGTAAGCGATTACCGCGTTTTCGAAAGATTCAACGCCGCAAAGGTCGATTACCGCTTTAAGTTGAGTTTCAACTACAGCTTCAGTTTTGCCAGCTTCATTTTCTTCCAAGGTTTCGCCAATACATAGTACAGGAACAAGACCATTTTCTTGGATGGCTTTAAATTTAGCGGCAACAACTTCGTCAGTTTCGTTGTGGTACTGACGACGCTCACTGTGACCCACTAGGCTGTAAGTACAACCAAATTCTTTAAGCATTACTGGAGAGTTTTCGCCAGTGAAAGCGCCAGAAGTATTAACACTGGCGTCTTGGGCGCCATAAGCGATAGGAGCGTCACCCACTAAGGCTTCAACTTGACCTAAAAATACAACAGGTGGGCAAATAGCAGTTTGCACGCCAGTAGCTGCTTTAGCAGGTTCGATTAAGCCGTTTACTAATGCGGTTACTGAATCTTTAGTACCGTTTAGTTTCCAGTTACCCATTACAAGAGGTGTTCTCATTGTGCGTATCTCCTTTAAATAAATTGGCTCGATTATAGTGAATTTCTTACAAAAACGTAGTGTTTCAGCAAAATTATCTCGCTAAAACTGGCTATAGCTGATCTAAAACAAACGATTACGAAAAATAAGCACGAATTTGTTGCCACCAGATGCCTAATTTTTCATGCCATAGCGCATCGTAGCGATAGATAAAGCGAGAATCCGGTAGGAATTCGTAAAGTCGTTGTTCTCCCTGAATTTCTTTACCAAGGTAATCGGTAGGCACAGGGCTAATATTATTTGAGTAACGTTGAAATTGTTGTAGTGCGCGTTGCATATGAGTAGCGCTAGTCACTAAGGCCGTGGGGCGCTGGCCAATATAGGTAGAAATCACCGCAGCTTCTTGTTCGGTATCTTTGGCTTTAGGAATAGTAATGATGTTGGCTGGCGGAATATTGGCCTGACGAGCCACTTTTTCCATCAACTCGGCATTGCTATTGGGATCGCTACCGCCATAACCAGAAACGATCAAACGGCTTTGGGGGTTGATTCGGCTTAGCTCAATGCCTTTAGTAATCCGCGCAAACGAAGAGCGACTCAGTTGTTCGGTGGCCGATAACGCCGGGTCACTAATATGGCCTCCACCCAATACCACCACAAAATCGAAGCTATTGACTAACTCTGTAGGCGCTTGAATGGCACGTTCTTGTTTCAGTAGCTGTTGATTAACCCACCAAGGATTACTGGTTAACAACAAAATTGCTAAGGCAGGGAACAAGCTAAGCGCAGCTCGATAGGGGCGGCGGGTAATGCCAAAGTAGAACGAGAGTAACAACAGGAGAATACAAATGTTGAGTGGCATAAGCAGCGAGCCTAACCATTTTTTAACAACAAAACCTAAACTTAATTCCATAAAGTTACTTCTCTAAAAAGCCCTTGCTAGCATCTTAATCGAATGACTTCCTCGGGGGAAATCCTTAGTCGCCAAATTAGCAAAAATAAACGCTTAAACCAAATAAATGCGTGAAATCAAAAATTTCCTGATATTTTGTTCTGAGACTAAAGACAGCCTTGTTTAGTTGAGGTAATCTTCGCTGGATACAGGAATGTTTATAGCAGAGAGGAAACTATGTTTGAGCGCGTAATCGCCGCCCCAGCGGATCCTATTTTAGGATTAACTGAAGCTTTTAAAGCAGACTCACGTCCCGATAAAATTAATCTAGGGGTTGGTATCTATAAAAACGAAGCGGGTCAAACCCCTGTTTTAGATACGGTTAAGATTGCAGAGAAACACCTTCTAGAAACCGAAAACACTAAATCTTACCTCAGCATTGAAGGTAATGCAGCTTACGGTAAAGAAGTGCAAAAGTTGTTGTTTGGCGAAGATAGTGAAATCGTTAGCAGCCAACGCGCTTTTACAGCTCAATCCCCAGGCGGCACTGGCGCACTGCATAATGCTGCCGAGTTTGCTTATAACCATTTAGGTGTACGTACCATTTGGGTAAGCAACCCTACTTGGGCTAACCATGGCAACATCTTCAAGGCTATTGGCCTAGAAGTTAAGCCTTACGATTATTACGACGCAGACAGCAAAGACCTAGATTTTGACGCTATGTTGCAATCTCTAGAGCAAGTGCAAGAAGGTGACTTAGTGCTGTTCCATGGTTGTTGTCATAACCCAACCGGGATTGACCCAACACTTGAGCAGTGGAAAGCCTTAGCCTCCCTAAGCGCGAGTAAAAAAGTGCTACCTTTGTTTGACTTTGCTTACCAAGGTTTCGCTACTGGTGTGGAAGAAGATGCCGCTGGTTTGCGCGTTTTTGCCGAACAAATTAAAGAGCTATTAGTAGCTAGTTCGTTCTCTAAAAACTTTGGGTTATACAACGAACGCGTCGGTGCTTTCACTCTGGTTGCTGAAGATAAAGAGCAGGGTGCAACGGCATTCAGTCAAGTTAAGGCAGGCATTCGTGCTAACTACTCAAATCCACCAGCTCACGGTGCAGCGGTTGTGACTACTATTTTGCAAAACCCTGAGCTTAAAGCCCAATGGATTGCTGAAGTGGCTGAAATGCGAGATCGCATCAAAGAAATGCGTGATTTATTTGTTGAAACGCTAGCGGCTAAAGGCGCTAGCGGTGATTACAGCTTTATTCAGCGTCAGAATGGTATGTTCTCGTTCTCTGGTTTAAGCAAAGAGCAAGTAGCTGAGCTAAAAGATAAATACGGGGTCTACATTGTAGGTTCTGGCCGTATCAGCGTAGCGGGTATGACTAAGGACAACATGGATGCCCTTTGTTCGGCGATTGCTGCTGTAGTTTAACGACTAAAACTCAATTAAACCCCAAAACGCCAAGTATGTTCGCTTGGCGTTTTTTTATCTTAAATTAGCCAACAACAATGTTTCTGCCTTTGTCTTTGGCTTTGTATAAGGCTTTATCGGCGTCTTTAATCACTTCTTCGGCATTAGCATGCTGGCTAGACTTTTCTGCCACACCAATACTTACGGTAATTTGTACGGTATTGTGGGGTTTGGTATTTTCTTTGCGTGCCGATTTACTGGCTTTTTCACGGCTACTCTTGTCCCTAATGGCAAAGGGCGTGGCAGCAATTAGATCGCGAATGTCATCTAAAAATGCAATAGCGTGGTCTAGTTTTTTGCCTTTAAACAATACGGTAAACTCTTCTCCACCATAACGAAACACCTGACCTCCACCTTCTACTTGGTCTAATTTAGAGGCCACCATTGCCAGAACATCATCACCAACATCATGACCATAGGTATCGTTAAACTTTTTGAAGTGGTCGATATCCACCATCGCTAGAGTGTAGTTTTTGGATAGCCCTGCAAGGCGTTCAAATAACATCCGTCGGCCAAGTAAGCCGGTTAATTCATCTCGATAGGCTAATTCATGAGAAGCTCTAAAGCCGCTATAGAGAACAATTAACATCGACGCACTAAAAAACACCGAAGAAATGGCTTCGCGGTCAAGAAAGGCTAAGGGGAAAATACTGGCAACAAAACTAAAAAACAGGCCTATGGTTAAGCTGGTAGGGCGATGTGCTAAACGTACAAAGGCTATCACCAAGCACAAAGTGACGATTGCCAAAGCGCCGCTGCTAATGACTAAGCCATCAATCGGACGAGGGGCAAACCAACTTTCAATTAAAGGTTGGGCGTCTAAAGATAAATAGTTAATTACCGAAGTAATCACGACAACTTGTACGATTAACAACCAATAATGTAAGCAAGCACGCAGAGTTTTGCTGCCGTTTTCCTTAATCAGTAAATTCAATACCATGTTGCATGGAATAAATAAGCATACCAAGGTGAAGGCTAACTTAGCTTGTGGCACATCCAAAGGTTGTTGCAAGTATTGAACGATTAACCAATAACTGAAGGTATTTACCAATACCACAACGATAAGTTGTCTACGATTAAATAAGATGGCCAACATCGCCGTTACAGCTGCGAGCCCATAAGGCATCCAATAAATGATGTCTTGAACACTACTGGACAGTTCGGTGTACCAAATAAGCATCGCGCTGGCTAAGGCCAAAATAATCGTTGGCGGCCAAATATTGGTGCTAGTTAGTTTACTTTCCATGAATTTCAAGTTATTGAGTTTGCGTCGATTTTATCGAACAATCTGGCATTTTTGAATCACCTAAATGGGGAATAGTGGTTTAGCCTCTAAGTTTTCATCAGTATCTTGATAATAGTCTTTGATATTATGGATTTGCTGATCTAATTTTATTGTATCTAAAGAATACGGAGTAGGGCATGAGTGACTTTCTTTTCATCGACGATGTCGAGGAACCCAAGGAGGATGTTACCAAAGCAACATGGAAGCTATTGGTGATAGATGATGAAGCAGAAATTCACTCGGTAACGCGTTTGGTTCTCTCCGACGTTGAAATTGATGGTTATAAGCTAGAGTTTCTTTCAGCTTACAGTGCAGACGAAGCAAAGCGGATGTTTGATGAACACAACGACATCGCCATTGCTCTAGTTGATGTGGTGATGGAAACCGATCATGCCGGTTTAGAGTTAGTTCGCTGGATTAGGGAAACCAAGCAAAATCATGCCACCCGTTTAATTCTACGGACTGGCCAGCCAGGCCAAGCTCCTGAAGAGTCGGTGATTAAAGATTACGACATCAACGATTACAAGAGTAAAACCGAACTCACTGCCACCAAACTAAAAACTATTACCTATTCAGCTATTCGCTCTTACCGAGATATTCTTTTCATTGAGCGCCATCGTCGTGGCTTAATGCAAGTGATTGAATCGACGTCGTTAGTGTTAAAAAGTAAAACCTTATTTCATTTCGGCTCTGCGGTATTGAAACAGTTGGTTGAATTATTTCAGCTTGAAGGTTCAGCCATGTATATCACTACGCTAACCGAGGATGTGCTGCGCCATCAATCATTTAATGTATTGGCCGCCACGGGTGATTTTGTTACCAACGAACATAACGAAGATGATTTCGACCACAGTAAAATTCCAGATAATGTAAAACAACTGTTGAAACAAGCGCTTGAAGAAAAGAAAACCCTTGTCACCGAAAGTTGTTATGTCGGGTTTTATGCCACCGATAGCCGCAGTGTCAGCTTACTGTATGTGCAACACGAAAAACCTCTCGACGAGATAGAGAAAGGGCTTTTGGAAGTATTCGCAACCAATATCGCCCTTACTTTTGAAAACCTCACCATCAAAGAAGAGATCCAAGAAACTCAGAAAGAACTGATATTCATTATCGGTGATGCGATTGAGCAACGCAGTAAAGAAACCGGTTCGCATGTGAAACGGGTATCTTTAATCTGTGAATTGATGGCGAAAAAATTAGGTTTTGAAAGTGAATATGTAGAAGCCCTAAAACACGCGGCGCCTTTGCATGACCTAGGAAAAATTGCTATTCCCGAATCAATATTGCATAAACCAGGTAAGTTAAATCCTGAAGAGTGGGCAGTTATGCAAACTCACGCTCAAGTGGGCCATGACCTATTAGCTGGTTCAAATAAAATAATCGCTCGCCTTGGCGCTGAAATTTCCTTATGCCATCATGAAAAATGGGATGGAACCGGTTACCCTCGGCAATTATCCGGTGAAGAAATTCCGTTGGTGGGGCGTATCATGGCCATTACCGACGTGTTTGATGCGCTTGGTTCTAAACGTTCTTATAAAGAGCCATGGAATAATCACGAAATTAAGGCTTTTATCATTGAACAGAAAGGCAAACATTTTGATCCTAAATTGGTTGATTTGTTGATTGAGAATTTTGACGAGTTTGTCGAAATTCGAAACAACTATCCCGATTAAATACAAGCTCTTATAGGTGTCTAAAACCAATAATTAGTTATTGAAAATAAAAGTAAAAAAGCGCATTCTTGCACTGTTGTTTCACTTGGCTGCAGTAGTTAAGGCAACCTATTAACAAAGGCACAACAGTGGCGCTTAAACCAACCATTTATAAATTCCGGATATCTTTATCTGACCTTAACCGCAATTACTACGACACAGTTAATTTAACTATTGCTCAACATCCCTCAGAGACGCTTGAACGGATGATGGCTAGAGTAATGGCGTTTTGCTTGAATGCTGATCCGGAGCTTGGCTTTACCAAAGGTTTAAGCGAAGTAGAGCAGCCTGATATTTGGCAAAAATCGCTGGAGCAAGACACTTTGTTGTGGATTGATGTTGGTGAACCCACAGCAGAGCGATTGAAAAAAGCGGCTCGCTCTGCAAAACAAGTTAAAATTTACAGTTTTAACTCTAAATCAACCACTTGGTGGCAACAACTGCCAAGTAAAACCAAGCAACTTCCGATAGCATTCTGGCAGTTTGATTGGCAAGAAATAGCCAGCTTAGCTAGTTTCGTTGAACGAACCATGGATATGTCGGTTACCATCACCGAAGAATCGGCTTATGTCACCACTGCCAACAATGAAATTGAGCTGCACTGGCAAGCGTTAAATTAAATGCCGTTGAACATTAAGCACAACACTTTTTAAACTTTTTGCCACTGCCACAGTGGCATAATTCATTTCGTTTAGGTGTTTTAGCCTGCCGCGAGGTTTCTGGTTTTTTTAAATAAATATCTAGTTGCTCTGTACGCTCTTCTTGATCGGGATCTACGCTAATATCAACAAAAATGTTTTCACGTTCAGCCAAAACCAACAGCTGCTGTTTCTTTTCTTGTGTATGAACCGATAAACTCAGAGGGGCTTCGGCGGATCCTGGTTTGATCACGCGCTTGGTATTAAAGCCAAAGCTTTGATGTTTTGGTTTCTTCTCAATACGACCTTTATAAAAAAATTTAGACATAAGATTACCTCGCTAATAGCCTGCTATGCGGGCTTATACAGTAAATGGGTAAACAAATAAACTAAACATTGCGATGTGGCAAAGTGAGAAGAATAAAAAAAAAGCCACTAAGACATAGTGGCAACTCAAAAAAACATATCAACTAACATAAATGAGCGGGAGCAATACTACCCAACTTTTTGTAGTTGAGAAACGCAAGAACTAAACGGTTTAAACGAATAGTTGAATAAATTAAAGCACTTAAGTCCGTTTTTCGTCACTGTTAGATCTGACAGTTTGACATTACTCGGATTTAAGCAAAGTAATCACTTTACTCTTGTTTACAAACAGCGCTCGCAATAAGCCTGCATAGAGCGCTTACAGTATGGGCTGCCTGCGAACTCGTCCATCGAGAAAAAAACATCGGCTGTATCACCTGTTGTATCACCTCTCAGGCGATAAGCCGTCGTTTGAATTTAAATACCGTTTAATAATTATGAGTAAGCAGATTAAGTCCACTTGTCTGTGTCAGCACGACAAGCTTACCTACTGTTTGAATTTGAAATTTAGTTTGATCATCAAATCATTTAAATTTAATATAGTTTGATGATCAAACTATGAGGGACTAGCATGGTAAAGGAACACCATCACAATTTCAGTTCGCATAATTACCAAGGAGAACGTCGCACCATTTGGGTGTTAGCTATAACACTGATCGCCATGACGGTAGAGATCATCGCAGGAACCGTTTACGGCTCTATGGCTTTGCTGGCAGACGGCTGGCACATGGGCACACACGCAGCTGCTTTTTGCATTACGCTATTTGCCTATCGCTATGCACAAAAACATGCCAATAACACACGTTTCTCCTTTGGTACCGGCAAGGTGAGTGTATTGGGTGGGTTTACCAGTGCAATCGCGCTCGGATTGGTTGCAATCGTAATGTTGATTGAATCCGCCCATCGCTTGTTTAACCCTCAAACCATCCAATTCGATCAAGCTATTCTTGTTGCCATAATTGGTTTTGTGGTTAACGCTGTGAGTATGTGGTTACTGCATGACCACCATCATCATTCTGAGGCTCGCCATCACCACCATGAGCCTACTAGTTCACATCAACATCAGCATGACCATAACCTTCAAGCCGCTTATCTGCATGTGCTAGCAGATGCGCTGACTTCAGTGCTGGCGATTGTTGCTTTGTTATTTGGTAAATATCAGGGCTGGACTTGGCTAGATCCTGTAATGGGTGCCGTTGGCGCTTTAGTGATAGCTAAATGGACGTTTAATTTGTTGAAACAAACCAGTCCAATATTGCTAGATGAGAGTATTGATGGCGACTATTGCGCTGCAGTAGAGCAAGCCTTATCTGAAACCGCAAAAGTCTTAGACCTGCATATATGGAAGGTCGGTGCCAATAACTACTCAGCTGCTATATCGATACAAGATCAAGCCAATAAAAGCTTTCAAGATTACCAGCGCTTGCTACAAAAATTTGATAAAATTGATCACCTTACTTTGGAAATTCAACCTACAAGCCAATGAAAAACATCGAAAAGTTGAACCGTTCGCTTACAGAGTTTTACGATAAAATGTCTTCGTGGGAACAATCGGTGGTAAAAGATACGCCCTATAGCTTGGCGCAAATTCATACCATTGAAGTGCTAGGACACCATCAAGCACTGCGAATGAAGGACCTTGCGGAAAAGCTCGCCATCACTACCGGCACACTCACTGTGCAAATTGAAAGGTTAGTGGCCGCTAAGTTGGTTGAACGAGTGGCCGACCCTCAAGACAGACGGGCGATAGTGGTGGTATTGACTGAGCAGGGTAAGGCGATTTATCAACAACATAACCAATTACATCTAGATTTGGTGAAAGAGCTCAGCAAACACATCGAGCCAGAACAAATGGCTGTGCTACTGGATAGCTTAGATAAAATTAATAACGAGTTTTAGTCTACTGCTAAGCCCTATTGTTAAAGCTTAGTTGAGCGGCAAAAACAGCCATGTCTTGTGCTCCGGCTGTGTTATTGCGCATTGGCTTTATCGTTTTACTCAACAGCAATTAACCGCAAGAAAGCGCTAAACGGTGTCTCCTTTTGCGCATTTATCTAAATAATTTCAATTAATTTACTTTCTTAAGACTATCTTAAGTTTCGCGTTTTAGTTTATTGCTTAATTAGCAATGAAAGGAAACGCTCATGAAGTACCCCGAAATAAACGTGGGAACGAGCACGCAATTAAACATTGTCGGTCCCGAACATCCTATGTGGCAGAATGTGGTTACTCATGTTCAACAACGTTATCAACTAGCCTTTATGGCCAATGTTAAGCAAAGCATGCCTGCTTATTTAGCACTCATTGATAACAGCAACATCTTATCGGTATGTGGTTTTCGAGCCGCAGAAAACGAAGCCTTATACTTAGAGCAGTATTTGGATTGCCCAGCCGAACAATTAGTCTCCAAGCTATTTAACTGCTCAATTAGTCGCGCTAATTTGGTGGAGTTTGGTCATCTCGCGTCCTTCACCAAAGGCTTATCACCGTTACACTTTTATCTTATAGCTGAGTTATTAGTCGAGCAGGGCTTTGAATGGTGTATTTTCACTGCTACCGACCCTTTGCATGCCTTAATGATGCGGCTAGGGCTTGAACCCAAACTGATAGCTGAAGCAAGTCCCAGCAAAGTTAACGATGCCCAACAGATTTGGGGCTCATACTACGATACCCACCCCAAGGTTTACGCGGGTAACTTAAGTAAAGGCTTAAGCCGGCTACGCATGCTGCAACAACGAAAAATAAAGCAGGCCTAAGATGAATACGATCATTGAATCACTCAAACGGCACGCTAATAGCAGGCCTAAGCAACTGGCTTTTGTTGGAGAAACGGCTCAAGAGACACAACTGCAATTGAGCTATCAACAACTGGCCGAGCAAGTGTTTGATACCGCGGCGAATCTCACCAGCCTTAAGGTGAAGGTATTAGCCTTAAGAGCCGAAAATAGTATTAGTTGGTTAGTTGTAGACTTGGCCGCTATGGTGGCGGATGTAGTGGTGGTGCCTATCCCCACCTTTTTTACTCAAAGCCAGGTTGAGCATAGTCTCGAACAGTCCGGCGCCGACACTTTAATTGGCGATTGGATAGAAAGTGCTGACCAACTATTAGTTGGTTACATCGCTAATCTTGCTGTATATAGACGCGCAAAAGCAAAACCAGTACCGCTGTTAGCTGGCACTAGCAAAATTACGTTCACTTCTGGCTCAACCGGACAACCCAAAGGCGTTTGCCTAAGTCAGCAACATTTATCTACCGTGGCTAGCTCATTAGCCACAACAGTAACGGGTTTGGCTAGAAAACACCTAATATTGTTACCTTTGTCGACCTTGTTGGAAAATATCACAGGTGTTTATGTGCCGATTTTGCTCGGCGCTAGCGTACATGTCTATCCAGGAAGGAAACTCGGTTTACTCGGCTCAAGTCAATTTAACGCCGCCGCCTTTGCCCAACAACTCGCCGACATTCAACCGCAGAGTTTAGTGCTTACTCCCGCTTTACTGTTGGCCTTAATTAAACTGGTGCAAAGTAATAGCCAATTGGCCCAGGCGTTAAAGTTTGTAGCAGTGGGGGGCGCTCGTGTCTCGGCCCAATTGATTAGCGCAGCCCATGACTTAGGCATTCCTGCCTACGAAGGTTATGGCTTATCCGAATGCGGCTCGGTGGTATGTTTAAACACCCCTAAAGCCTTTAAAGCGGGCAGTTGTGGTAAACCCTTAAGCCATTCACAGTTGCGAATAGCCGAAGACGGAGAGTTACTGGTTAAAGGTAATAGTGCCTTAGGCTATTTAAGTGCCCCATTTATTGAAGAATGGCTGGCAACGGGTGATTTAGCCTCTATCGATGAACAAGGTTTCGTGCATTTATTGGGCCGCAAGAAAAACCTGTTAGTGACTGCCTTTGGCCGCAACATCTCTCCAGAGTGGATAGAGTCTGAAGCGCAGGCCTTACTGCCAGGGGTGCCGTTATTTGTCACTGGCGATGGCCAAGAGCAGTTATGTGCGGTGAGTCAACACACCAGCAACATTGATGCAAAGCTCAGTGAGCTCAATAGCAAACTGCCTGATTACGCTCGAATCGGTCGCATTTTACTGTTAGAAAAAATGCATGCCATTCCCAATTGGTTCACTGCGAACGGCAAAATTCGCCGCGACCAGCTAGAGCAATCGGTTAGTGAATTACTTTCGCAAAACCTATCAAACGTGAGTTTCCATGAACAAATGGTGACTCGAATCGATTTACTAAAGTCGTAACCAATTAATATTAAAAAGGAAAAAACCATGGCTTCATTTTTTGAACAACTCAAACAAGCGACTGCTGTGAAGCAACAGCAATTACTTTCTGCTGCTGTGATTGCGCAGGTACAACAGGGGCAGATTTCAAAGTCTATGTACATCGCTTTTCTCACTCAGGCTTACCATCACGTTAAACATACCGTGCCCTTACTCATGGCTTGCGGTGGACGCCTGCCAAGCGAACAGGAATGGCTACGTGAGGCTATTGCCGAATATATTGATGAAGAGAAAGGCCATCAAGAGTGGATCTTAGCCGATATTGCTGCGTGTGGCGCTGATGCCGAAGCGGTTCGTAAGAATGAAGGCGAGGGTAAGGTTTGCCCTGCCATAGAGTTGATGGTGGCATATTTATATCATCAAATTGACCGTCATAATCCACTAGCACTATTTGGTATGGTTTGGGTATTAGAGGGCACCAGTGTAGGTATTGGTGGACAAATGGCTGAAAAAATTCAACAACAACTTAATCTACCAGACAGTGCCATGAGCTATTTAACTTCACACAGCGTCTTAGACCATGAACACTTAAAATTCTTCGAGTCTTTAATGAACAAAGTTGATAAGAGCGAAGACCAACAAGTCATTATCGATGCCGCTAACATGGTATTTAGTTTGTACCACGATATGTTGCAAACACTGCCGGTATATAGCGCCCAAGACGCTGCCTGAGGTACACCAGAATGAACATTAACAACAGCCAAGTTATGCTTATTGGCGCCAGTGGCGGAATTGGCCAAGCTACGGCCAAAGCATTGGCTGAAGCAGGGGCTAGGCTGATATTAGTTGGTCGAAACCAAGCCAGCTTAAGTACCTTGCAAAGTGAACTTACTAATAGCCAACAGCACCAAATTTTGCTTGCTGACATCACCAGCCCCTCAGGTATTTTGGCAATTAAGCAGTTGGCGCAGGCCTTGGCTCAACAAGGTCAGGCAATTGATGTATTGATAAACAATGCCGGTTACAACAGCTTTGCCTTACTTAGCCAGCGTTCTGCACAACAAATCGAGCAAGAATTAAAGGTGAATTTACTAGCGCCGATGCAAATCTGCCAAGCCTTGCTTAGTCATCTTAAACAACCGGGGTATATCGTTAACATCGGTTCAACTTTTGGTTCGATAGGTTACCCCGGCTATACCAGTTATTGTGCAGCTAAAGCGGGTTTGCAGCGTTTCACGGAGGCGCTAGATAGAGAATTGAGTCACACGGGAATCCGCTCTTTCTATCTCGCCCCCAGAGCCACCGATACGGCCTTAAATAGCCAAGCCGTTAATCGCTTAAATCAACAACTAGGTAATAAAACCGATAGCCCCGAGGTAGTAGCCAGCCACCTTTTAACGGTGTTGCGTAAGGAAATTCCTTGTAAATGGATCGGTTGGCCTGAGAAATTTTTTGCTCGGCTTAATCAATTGTTTCCTCGTTTGGTTGCAGCGGCAATTGATAAACAAAAAGAAAGTATTAATCAGCATTTAAACCGGGTTAAGCATTAGGAGTGCATCATGAGATCAATTTCCGTTATTAGCGCATTGGCGCTGCTATCTGCTTTAAGCAGTCTGCCAGCACAAGCAAACCAAACAAAACTTCAAGAAATTCAAAGTAATTGGGCTATTTGCCAGTATAATACGCCGGAAAAGTCTGAACAAAAGCAGTGTTTTCAAACACTGATTCAGCATACCGAAAAGGTGCTAGCCCATGAACCGCCTACGCCAGCGTTAACCGTATGGTTAGCTATTAATAAGGCTTCATTGGCGGGGGTAAAAGGAGGCTTGGGCGCGTTATCGTTGGCCAAAGAGGCCAAAGCGTTGTTAGAACAAGTGATTGAAACCGCGCCAGAAACTTTAGACGGTTCTGCCTATACCAGCCTAGGTTCTCTATACTATAAAGTACCGGGGTGGCCGATTGGTTTCGGTGATGACGGCAAAGCCGAACAATTGTTAAAACAGGCATTAGCCATTAATCCCAATGGAATTGACCCAAATTATTTTTATGGGGACTTTTTGTTAGAAGAAGGGCGTAACCAAGAAGCAAAAATGTACTTTACTAAGGCTTTAAATGCCGCACCAAGGGCAGAGCGTCCTTTAGCGGACCAAGGTCGCAGGCAAGAAATCAACCTTAAGATGGCGAAACTAACCGACTAATGCGCTTATTACTAATTGAAGACGATAGCTTATTGGGGCAATCCATGGTGACTTCCTTGAGTCGCCATGGCTATACCGTTGACTGGCTAGACCGTGCGGCTGGTGTGGTGAATGCACTCAAAGCTGAAGATTTTACCGCGGTGATATTAGATTTGACCTTGCCCGATATTGACGGGCTTGTGCTGTTACGACAAATCCGTCAAGCCGGTTACGATCTTCCTATCATGATATTAACCGCACGTGATGATATTGATGACCGGGTACAAGGTTTAGACACCGGCGCCGATGATTACCTTGGTAAGCCGTTTGCGCTGGAAGAGTTGTTAGCTCGGTTAAGAGTACTTATTCGGCGCCGCTCCGGCACGGCCAACCAGTTGATCGAAGTAGGGCCGTTGGCCCTATCCTTATCGGAACAAACAATTTGTTTTGAACAACAGCCTTTAAAACTGACCCGCAATGAATACAAGATTTTAGCCCAATTACTGACTAATGCCGGACGGGTACAAAGCAAAGAGCAACTGCAGCAGTCATTACATGGCTGGGACGAAGGCGCTAGCGATAACGCCATTGAAGTTCACATCCATAATTTGCGAAAAAAAATACCCACAGTGGCGGTAAAAACTATTCGTGGCGTAGGTTATATTCTTGAAAAATAGTACTCCATATTCAATTAAACGCCGGCTCACCCTCTCAGTGGGTATTTTGGTGAGTGTATTGCTCATCATTTCCTTGTATTTTAGTTTTAACTCCGCCAAGCGCGAAGTCGAAGAAGTCTATGATGCTAGGTTAGGCCAATCTGCCAAACTAATGCTTCTGGCTATGTCCTTATCCAACGCGGAAAAAGGCGTGCTGAATCAGCGTAATGATTTTGATTTGTGGATGCAGCGCATTGAACAACTGGCTGAACACGATAGCCAACCGACCCCCTTTGGCCACCCCTATGAACAATTTTTAGTATTTCAGTTCTATCGGGACGGAAAGTTACTGTGGAGCTCGGCCTCAGAATTGAGTGCTTTATCGCAATCGGCTACCACTAAAGGTTTTGCCGATACCTTCGTGTCGGGTGAGCAATGGCGAACCTTTCAGCTCTCCTTTCCAGACGATAAGCGTCAAGGCGAGTACATTGTGGCAGGTGAGAATCAAAGCATTCGTGAAGAAATTATCAATGAAATCGCCTTATCCACTTTGGTCGAGCAGCTGTTCCTTCTGCCAACGCTGTTGGTGGTATTATTATGGTTGATCAGAAAGTATTTTAAACCCATCGACCAACTGCGCATCGCCATGGCACAACGCAGCGCCCACTGTTTAGACCGGATCCATGTGGCTGATCAATCAATAGAACTCCAGCCTCTAGTTGATGCGATTAATACCTTGTTAGTTCAGTTAGAGTTAGCTTGGCAGAAAGAGAAACGCTTTACTCGTGCTGCCGCCCATGAATTAAAAACCCCTTTAACCATTTTGCGCTTAAACGTAGAAAATGCGATGCAAACCGAGGACCCTAAGCAACGCGAGCGTGACCTGCAAAACCTGTTATTGGGCATCGACCGTACCGACAGGTTAATTCATCAATTACTCACTCTTGCCAAGGTGGATGGTTCATCATCCCATTCGCAAATTACTACGGTTAGGCTCAAGCCTTTGCTACAGCAAATTATTGCCGATTTGGTTCCTCTCGCACTGACTCAACACCAAGAAATCAGCTTGAAAGCCGATACCGCCGAAGTTTTAGGCGATCCGGCTTTATTAGAAGTTCTTTTCCGTAATCTAGTGGATAACGCCATTCGTTACTCTGGGCACGGCAGCAAAATTCAATTGCAGCTAAAAAACCTGCCACAGCAGGTTGAGGTATTGATCTGTGATAACGGCGAGGCAATTCCCGACACCACCCGCGAACGTATTTTTGAGGCCTTTTATCGAGGCCATTCCGATCAAGGAAACGGCGCTGGCTTAGGTATGTCGATATGTAAAGACATTGTCGCGATACACAGCGCTGAATTAATGTTGCTGCCCCGCGCTAACCACAAAAATACCTTTCAAGTTAGCTTTGCTAAATAGCTTGGTTGTCGCAGCTGTGGATTCAATCCACAGCGCCGATAAATTGCTCATATGACACCACCTCGGCGTAGGCAAAGGCAAGCGCCGCCATGCTAGCAGCATGTACCTGCTTAGCCGGAACAGTTACGCCATTAAATTCCAGCTCGCGAGTCGCACACGCATTCTCGATGACCGTGCATTTAAAACCTAGATCAACCGCCGCCCGAGTGCTTGCCTCTATACACATGTGACTCATTGCTCCAGCAATAATTAGCTCATTGATATTCGCCTCCTTTAACAGTTGCTCCAGTGAGGTTTGCACAAAAGCATTAGGCCGGTGTTTTATCAATACCAACTCATTATCACTTGCTTGCAAGCCATCAATCGGCTGTATCGCTGGGGTATCGGCAATAAAAATCGCTGCCTCTGGCTGTGAGTTGACATGATGAACGTGGATAATGTTGTCGCCGAGCTGGCGGTGATATTCAAGTAGTTGTATAGCTTTTGCTACCGCTTGATTAATCTGTTGTAGCGGTAGTTTGCCTGCAGATAAATATTCTTGTTGAAAGTCGATTAATAATAACGCACGTTGACTCATGATCTTACTCCTTGTTTATCAAAACAAAATTGGCTTGAAAGTGTTGACATTATCGATAGCCAGAGCAGACTTGTCTGGAGCCATAAATGACATAAACAAGGGCAAGTACGACAAACTATGCATAGCAATTACATCGAAGTAGGGATTCTGTTGTATCCGCAAGCTCAGCTATCGGCAGTGTTAGGTTTGGCGGATCTATTTAGCGTAGCCAATCGTTACCTTAGCCAACATACCAATACTGAATATCACCAAATTAGAATTAGCCATTGGCAAATCAACAAGGGACGCTGTTGTCGTGTCTATGACAGCGAGCCACAAGCGACTCATCAAGCGTTAGCCGTTGTAATTGTTCCGCCCAGTTTGGCGGGGCTGCCTAATATCGAGGACTTACAGCCTTATGGTGACTTCCTGTTGGAACATCACCGTCAGGGCGCAATTATGGCTAGCGTCTGTATCGGTGCTTATATTTTGGCCCAAGTTGGCTTATTAGACGGCCGTCAAGCCACCACCCATTGGAACTATACCGCGGAGTTTCAGCAGCGTTTTGCTAAGGTGAAATGGAATACAGACAAACTGCTGGTAGATAATGGTGACATTATTACTGCCGGCGGGGTCATGGCGTGGACTGATTTAGGCTTGAAATTACTCGACAAACTCGCCGGGTCAAGTTGTATGCTGTCGGTAGCTCGAACCCTGTTGCTTGACCCACCAGGTAGAGAACAACGTCTTTACAGCTTATTTTCTCCTAATCTACAACATGGTGACCAGGCCATTTTAACCGTTCAACATTGGTTGCAAGAACACGCCAATACCAGTTTTACCGTCGAGCACTTAGCAGACAAGGCAGGCCTACAGCTGCGTACGTTTCAACGGCGCTTTATTAAAGCCTGCGGTATTAATCCTTTAGCTTATTGTCAGCAGCTTAGAGTCAGCAAAGCCTGTGAACTCATCCAATACAGCCGCCTCCCCATAGACAACATTGCTTGGCAGGTGGGTTACCAAGATAGCGGCGCATTTCGCAAGATTTTTCATCGAGTCAAAGGAGTTAGTCCTGCAGAGTATCGGCGTCGCTTTGTTGCCAATGACCAACCCAGCCTTTACTTATTTAATGATGAAGAGCGTGACGGGGTAGCGGCAATTAACTGAAAACCATAGAGCAATTAAAAATTTACTTCGTTATTCGCATCAATTAAGGTCGAGTATCCCGTAGGTATTCAAACTCGTTAGAAATAGGCCAGCTGCCGACTTCTAGTTAAGCTTTAGCCGAACAGTGATTGACTAATAGCGACTTTGTTTGAAGACCTAACTATGTTTTATGGCGAAGTTTTACCAGCTATGTTTTTACCAAGGAATTATATGCGCCTTTGCTTGTTGGTTTGCTTATCTTTACTAGGAGGGCCAAGCGCGTTTGCTGCCACCGCCATGGTGGCAGTGGCCAACAATTTTTATGGGCCGATGAAGGCGTTAAACGCCGATTTTAGTCAGCAAACAGAACATTCTTTGCTGCTTAGCACTGGGTCAACCGGACAACTCTATGCGCAAATTATTAATGGTGCGCCATTTGAGCTGTTTTTTGCCGCGGATAGGCGCCGTCCTAAAGAATTGCAAGCTAAAGGTTTGGGAAGTGGTGCTTTTACTTATGCGCAGGGCAGTTTAGTGCTTTGGTCGTCAGCGGAGAATGTTGATTTAGTCGATCGTCTTATGCAGCAAGATTTTGCTCACCTCGCAATGGCAGATCCTAAATTAGCGCCATACGGGCTCGCCGCCCAGCAAAGCTTAAGCAAAATGCAACTGTGGCAGGCGGTGCAAGCCAAGCTTGTGCTGGGTAAAGGGATTAATTCCAGCTATCAGTTCATTGCTAGTGGCAATGCCGAACTAGGGTTTGTGGCTAAATCGCAGATCTTTCAGCAAGGGCAGTATAGCAAGGGTGCGGTGTGGGAAGTTCCAAAGCACTACTATAAGCCCATTTTGCAAGATGCGGTGATATTGCATAAGGGGCAACACAATCCAGCACTGACTGCCTTTTTAAATTATTTGAAAACTGAACGCGCCCAAGCGATTATAAAAAGCTATGGATATCAGTAAGTTTATAAACTAGGACGTAACAAATGGTCGACTGGTTAGTGGTTGGAACAACGCTCAAGCTGGCGTTTATCGTCACAGCTGCACTGCTGGTGATAGGTATTCCCATTAGTTGGTGGCTAAGTCACAGCCAAAGCCGCTTTAAAGGCGTGGTGGAGGCCGTATGTACCTTGCCCATGGTATTGCCGCCTACCGTGCTGGGCTTTTATCTATTGGTGTTACTCAGTCCCAATAGCGCCTTTGGCCAAGCTTTAGATAAATTGGGCATCGCCCAACTGCCATTCTCATTCGCTGGCATTGCCGTGGCCTGTACTATTCACTCGCTGCCTTTCGTTATCCAACCCTTAAAAAATGCCTTTGAAGCCATTGGTACTCAACCCGCCGAAGTGGCGGCCACGTTGCGAGCCAGCCCAACCGATACCTTTTTTCACGTTACCTTGCCGTTAGCTTGGCCGGGGATTTTTTCTGCGTCCATCATGGGCTTTTGTCATACCTTGGGAGAGTTCGGCGTAGTATTGATGATTGGTGGTAATATTCCGGGCAAAACCAGAGTGATGTCGGTTGAAATCTACAACTATGTTGAAGCTTTGGAATACGGCAAGGCGCACCTGTTGGCCGGCGGCTTAATGCTGTTTTCTTTTGCTTCATTATTGTTGATGCATTGGGTGAACAACCGTTATCGACTTCGTTTTAGTTAAGGACAAGCTGTGGTGAGCGAGATTTACGCAAAATTTTGTATTAAACGCCAAGGCTTTGTTCTTGACGTTGATTTACGCTTGCCCGATAAAGGCATTAGCGTATTGTTTGGTCCATCTGGTTCGGGCAAAACCACCTGTTTGCGTGCCATGGCAGGACTAGAGCAGTTTGAGCATTCGTATTTCGCCATTGGCGACCAGGTATGGCAAGACTCCAGCAAACAACAGTTTTTGCCAACACATCAGCGACCATTGGGTTATGTGTTTCAAGAAGCTGGCTTGTTTCCTCATTTGTCGGTGAAAGATAACCTCCTATTTGGCCTTAAAAGGGTCGCAGAGTCACAGCAAAAAATTAGCTTCGAAGCGATGACCGCCTTGTTGGGCATAGAGCATCTGTTAAATCGTGCTCCTCACCAATTATCGGGTGGCGAAAAACAACGGGTAGCGATTGCCCGCGCTTTACTTACCTCACCTCGTTTATTACTGATGGATGAACCGTTATCGGCGCTGGATGTTAAGCGCAAACAAGAAATTCTTCCTTATTTAGAACGCCTACGTAACCAACTATCGATACCCATTGTGTATGTGACGCATTCGGTGCAAGAGCTCGCGCGCTTAGCCGATCACATCGTGGTATTTGACAACGGCTCGGTGGTGGTGAGTGACGCGGCACCTAAAGTGATGTCTGATCCTCGCTTAGAATCAGTATTTGATAGCGAGCTAGGCAGTATTTTCGATACCAAAGTGCAAGCCTATTTAGACTACGACATTACCCAACTAGATATGAACGGCTTAAACATTTTGGCCCCCCGACACATAGGCAAGATAGGAGAGCGCTATCGCTGTAGGGTATTAGCCTCAGACGTATCAATTAGCCTCAACCAGCCGCAAGATACTTCGGTAATCAATAAGTTACCCGCCGTCATTGTACAACAGCGCTCAGCCGAACCGGCCAATGGTCACGAGTTACTGGTATTAGAACTAAGTAACGGCGCCCACCTGTTAGCTAGCATCACTCGAAAATCATTGAATGATTTAGGGCTAAAACGGGGTATGTCGGTGTGGTGCTCGATTAAATCGGTGGCCTTATCTTAGCTTCGATATAGATAAGTTGGCACTGCTGTTTGCCTAGGCTGATATGCTGAGCAAGCTTGCTTTAGCCAGCTAAACCGTGACTTAGATGAATCTCGTAGCACTAACAAACCTTGGCTTATGGCTGCCAATATAAAGGCGTGAACAACTGGGCTAAACAAACACCCGCCGCCACAGTTCAAATTTGTTCAATCGGCTAAATATTGCTTAGCCTGACTCTTTAAGTTTTGTAGACTGCCTACTTAAAGGGCAAATAAGAGACAACACAGCGTATGGCACAACT
>NZ_JBNKPP010000258.1:0-9869 GCF_050295395.1 Agarivorans sp. | reverse complement strand
TGATTGTAAGTCAATGATTTAACATAGACTAGGCGCATCTTATCATCACTCACGCCCAGCTCGATTAAAGAAAAATATTTGGCAATACTAAAGTCGTCGCAGTCACCAGCGGCAGCACCTAAAAACTCAACCGGCGTCGCCCAGTAGTCTTTTTGTCCCCACACTTCGATATCGTCAACAAACTGCAGCTGGTTAAAAAAATCGTTCACCGAGCTTAGCTTGTCGGTCTCACTGAGTTGGCTGCTATCGGCGATGAGTTGTCGCCAAGCGCGCACTCTTAACTCGGCCTTTTCACCATAAAAAGAGCGCACCGTGGCGGCCAGTTCCTCTAATTGATAATTAGCGGCAACCAGCAATAGGGGACATAAAATAAAAGCTAGCCAGCCAAAGGCTAGTTGCCGCAACATGCTTAGCCTATTGTTTTAAGTGAGGTGTATAAACAGACCATTTGGGTACCACCGTTCGATATTGCTGCTGCACATAAACGCGGACTCGGCGATTAGCCGCTTCCGATTGGGCATCTGCCCCTTCCACCAGCAGTTGGGCTTCGCCATAGGGCTGTAATTCGACCCGCTCGGCGGCTATTCCATAGTTGTCGAGCAACAACAGCCGCACCTGCTGTGCTCTGCGCTGCGAAAGCGCTAAGTTGTACTGTTGCGCACCCGAGGCACTGGCATAACCTTCAACACTGATTTTAACTTGAGGGTAACGATTTAAAAAATCGGCCACCTGCTGCAATTGAGCATAATACTCACTGCCCAACTGACTGCTATCGTGCTCAAAAAACACCATTAATTCATAGCCATCATCGTGTCGCTGATAGGCCGAGCACCCGTAATTATCAACTTTTGCTCCCAACTCAGTATTGGCGCAGCGATCTCGCTGGTTAATCACCCCATCACTGTCTTGGTCGCGGCGATCATAATTTGCCGACAAGCCTGTATATGGGCTAATAGCTTGGCTACAGCCACCAGCCAAGCTGGCCATTAGCAGCACCAACGTTAACCGCCTCATTCAAACTCCCAACCTTGTGGGCGCTCTACTCGCAAGGCATGTAATAGCTTACCGGTGGCATTGAGAATACGATATTTAGCGCGTAACTCGTCGATGTCGGCACGAATGTACTCATTTTGCGCCTCAAACAATTCATTTTCAGTATTCAGCACATCTAACAAGCTACGTTTACCTAGTGTGAATTGCTTCTTGTAGGATTGCACCGTTTGATAGCTTGCCTCTACATGTTGCTGCAAAAAGGATTTTTGTCTTAACAGGACATCCCACGCGTTCCAAGCCAAACGGGTTCCTTCGGTCACTTGGCGATGTGTATCTTCGCCCACCGCCTTGGCTCGATTCACATCGTAAGCACTACGCCGAATTGCTGCGGCGTCGGTGCCTCCGTTGTATAGGTTATAGCGTAGCCGTAACATTGCGGCTAACTCGTAGTCCTTAGAGTTATCAATAGCATTGGGGTTTTTATCCCAGTTACCATCTAACTCCAAGGCGATTTCCGGATAGTTGGTCGACTTAACGACGGTATTTTCGGCAGTGGCGGCGGCCACATCGTATTGCGCCGACTTCAGTGTAGGGTGATTATTTATCGCCTCGGCTAAGGCGGTGTCCATATCGCTGGGCAACAGATCAAGGTCAGCTTCGGGCTGAATTAAGTCTTGTGGCAAACTGTTCACCACTCGTAAAAACTGCGCTTCAGCATCGAGTAAATTGTTTTTTGCCGAAAGGGTATTGGTAGTGGCCCGAGCTACCCGGCCATTTACCTGAGTGTAATCGGCACTCGACCCCAAACCTGAGTCGGTGCGCTTTTTGATGTCTTTTTGAATGTCTAAGTGAGTCTGTAGGTTATTCTCAGCCAATTCCAGCAACTGCTGTTGCTTAATCACTTCCAGATACACATCCACTACTCGCAGCGCAATATTCTCGGCATCGTTATACAGCAGCCATTGGTCGGCCAGCGCTTCGCTTTCGGTGCGAGACACTTCGCCGCTGGTGGCAAAACCATTAAACAACAATTGGCGAATACTAATGCCCAACTCGGTAGGGTTGGCATTACGCACCGAGCCAGTATCATGCTGCTCCCAGCCAGCTCCGGCGGTAAGGTCTACCGTAGGGTAGTAGCCGCCTTTCGCTCCCTGATAGCGCTCTGAGCTAGCTTTAAATTGATTAAACGAAGATTGCAATTGCGGGTGTTCTGTAAGCACCTTGGCTACAGCCTGCTCTAAAGATTGAGCCAATAAGGGGCCGCTACTAAAAAAAATACTGGCCACTAATACTAGAGTCAGCTTGTTCATTAACACTCCTTGTTGTCTGCTGAACAAAAATTTAGCAAACAGGTTTTATCGTTCCCGTAGCGCCGATTGCTGCGCTTTTATAATCGGTTTTAATAAGTAATCCAGTATGCTCTTCTTGCCGGTAACAATATCAACACTGGTTAACATGCCAGGAATAATCGGTAAAGGTGAGCCATCACTACCTAGGTAATTCTTATCGGTTCTCACCAGCACCATGTAAAAACTATTTCCATCTTCATCAACGATGGTATCAGCGCTAATACGCTCCAGCTGACCATCTAAACCACCATAGATAGAGAAATCATAAGCGCTGAATTTAACTACAGTTTTAAGCCCCGGACGAAGAAAAGCAATATCTTTCGGTTGAATTTTAGCCTCAATTAACAACTGATCTTCAATCGGCACGATCTCCATGATGCTCATACCCGGCTGCACTACCCCGCCCATCGTATTGATATGAATTTTTTTAACCGTTCCTTTTACTGGCGACACCACCGAGGTTCTGTCGACTCGGTCACGCAAGCTTACCTGACCTTCGCTAAGCGGATCTAACTGCGCTTGAATTTGGTTTAATTCACGGCGCGCCTCACTCAAAAAGTTTAAGGCTATGTCGCGACGCTTAAACACCGTTTCTGCAATAGCGCTATGGATCTTAGGCCCGAGCAGCTTACTGCTTTCTAACTCACCACTCAGATCATTAGCCTGACGCCGCAGCTTTAATAGCTCGACCTGAGACACCACACCTTCTTTGGCCAACGGCTCGGTAATATTGAGTTCTTCTAATACCAGTTTATAACTTCTATCGAGGTAGTTGATTTTTGATTTCAACTCCACCAACTCTTGTTGCTTTTGCTCGATTTGCCCTGCGGTAATCGAAAGCTGATTGTTGAGAGCATTAAGGCGCGCCGCTTTTTGCAATTGCTGCCCAGACACCTCAGCAGGATATTGCTTGGCATATTCCGCATCAAAATCAATCTGTTTATCTATTACCCTTACCTGCTCAGCCCATTGTTCCGGTGGCAAATCTGAATTGATTTCGATGCTGCCGATTTCACTTTTCAGTCGCGCAATGTCACCTTGTAGATTGATCACTCGTTGTTGCTGCTCGCGATAATCGGAACGAAACCGAGTATCGTCTATTAGTAATAGCGCTTGCCCAGGCTCAACCTGGTCACCCTCTTGCACCAAGATTTGCTTGAGGATCCCGCCTTCAAGGTTTTGAATGGTTTGCACTTGCTGAGAAGGGATGACCTTACCGCTACCAACGGTGACTTCGTCTACTTTGGCCCAATGTGCCCAAGATAAGGCGCAGCCGAACAAAATAAAAATTAACCACAACAAACGCCGCGAACGATGTGGCGTTTTCATTAAAATAGCGGCATTAATGTCATCAACAAAGCGCAGCTCAGACTCGGATAAAGACGGTTGGGATTTACTCACTGGGCGCCCTCACTTTACCACTGCGTAATAACTCTAATACCTCAGCCTTTGGTCCATCGGCGACGACTCGGCCTCGTTCCAAGACAATGATTCTGTCCACCAAGTCCAACATCGACATTTTATGGGTAATTAAAATAAAGGTTTTATCTTCTGCCACTTTAGCCAAACGCTGCTTAACCAAGTTCTCCGAATACGCATCCATGCTGCTGGTTGGCTCATCTAATACCAGCACCGGAGGGTTAAACAATAAGGCACGCGCCAGCGCTACTGCCTGGCGCTGGCCGCCGGATAAATACAGGCCACGCTCACCCACTTGACGGTCCAATCCTTGCGGATCGATATCGGTAAATTGGGTGACCCCAGCCAAATCGGCGGCACGAAAGATCAGCTCATCTTCAATATGCGGCACCCCAAGGGTGATGTTTTCGCGGATCGAACCGTAAAACAAATTGATGTCTTGCGGCAAACAGCCAATCTTTTGCCGAATATCGGCGGGACTAATTTGATTGAGGTCGACCCCGTCTAAACGAATCGCGCCTTGCTGGGGCAAATAAAAACCTAATAACAGCTTTTCTATACTGGTTTTACCTGCACCTATTTTACCGATAATCGCCACCTTCTCTTTGGCTTTAATCGATAAATTCAAATCTCTTAATACCTGCTGTTCTGAACCGGGATAGCTAAAACTCACATCGCTAAAACTCACCGCACCATCGAAGTGGGCGCGGTGCATGTAACGCTCTAGGTTTTCATCCGGCAGCTGCATAATATCTTCTAGGTTCTCTAAAGCAGACTGAGCCTGATTATAGCGAGTCGCTAGCAACGAAACCTGTGAGAATGGCACTAAGGCTCGGCCGGTTAACATCACCGCCGCCACCAAGCCCCCCATAGATAAGTAACCTTGAGAAATTTGAAATACCCCTACCACCACTAACAGCACTGTGGTGCTTTGTGAGACAAAGGCGTTAACACTGCTGACCGAGGTAGCCAGCTTGCGAATGGCCATATTCCAGTTGGCAATATTGCCCACTAGCTCTTCCCACTTGTGCTGGAATTGACTCTCGGCTCCCGCGAGTTTTAAAGACTCAATACCATTTAAACTTTCGATAAGATGAGCATTTTTTTGGCTGGCAAAACGACTGCCTTGTTCCACCTCCTGACGCATTTTGCCTTTGATGTAAAACGAATAGGCCAGCATCACTACAGCGGCACCTGCTGGTACCATCGCCAAAGGCCCAGCAACAAAGCCGATTACCGCAAGAAATAACAAAGAAAAAGGTACATCAACTAACGCAGCCACCGTGGCCGAGGTAATAAATTCACGAATAGAATCAAACTCTTGAACATTCTTTGCGAAGGCTCCCACCGACGGTGGACGTACTTCGGCTTTAATATTCAGCAGCTTCTCAAAAATCCGTGCAGACAACAAAATATCCGACTTTTTAGCAGCCAAGTCTAGGGTATAAGCGCGCATTTGTTTAAGCGCAAAATCGAAGATAAGAATCAAGGCCATGCCGGCTGTGAGTACCCACAGGGTATCGATGGCAGAATTGGGCACCACTCGGTCATAAACGTTCATCACAAACAAAGGCGATGCTATCGCAAATATATTTAAAAATAGCGAGGCGATTAAAGCATCTCGGTAAATCGGTGCAGAGCGGCGCAGGGTATTCCAAAACCAGTGCCCTTGCTTGTTGCTTAAGGACTGAGGAGAGCGGTCATCAAAGCGATAGCGTTTACGAACATAACAACAAAACCCGGTATAACTCTCGGCTAATTGTTCCAATGCAATGTGTTCATGACCATCGGCCAATTCTGGCCAAGCTACTTCCAGTTGCTTCTCATCACGCGACAACAACACACAGCAGCGACCGTCTTTCAGCAATAAAATACACGGCAATAATAAATCTGGGATCTTATTAATTGGCTTTTTAACGAGGGTAGCGTCCATACCCGCGCGCAAAGCAGCCCGCGGCAACAGAGCAGGTGTCAGCAAACCGTCTTCCAGCGGCAAGCCCGCCGATAGGGCTCTGGCTGAAAACGGCTTGCCATAATATTTAGATAAGAACACTAAGCTGTTCAGTAGCGGGTCAATCTGTTTGGCCGTGATATCTAAATCACGATATGCGTGCTGTTTTTTCGCGTCCTGCACCTAGCTTCCTTTAAATAGTCAAAACATTGAAGGAAAGCCCCAGCTTCCCTTCAACCATCAGTGTAGCCTAATTTGAGGGGCTATTTGTCTATATTAAGTTGTTGATCATCAAGTAATTGGCTCAAGATTTCACTATCACTCATGCCACTGAAATCTACATCAACTAAGGTAATAGTTTGGTGAACAGATGCACCGTTATCTACACCGTCTATATCGATAGAAATAATGGTATCGATGCTCGTGCCGTTATCTACCGTTTCAAAGGACAAATAAGACTCTAGATTGCTCTCGTTTTCGCCTTGTAGTAAATCGCTAAGATTAAGCACATCGGCATCACCATCAGCCTTAAGAGTAAAGTCGGTAATTGTATCGTTGCTACTGCCCTGCTCATCTCCTGCCAGCCAAGCAAACATATCACTGTCATCACCGCCAGTAAGAATGTCATTGCCTTGCCCACCGATTAACAAGTCAGCACCTTCGCCACCGTCGAGATGATCGTCTCCGGCATAGCCAACCAAGGCATCATCTCCGCCGCCACCGCTCAGAGTATTATTGTGTTGATTACCCACCAGTACTTCATCGCCGTCGCCACCGTCAATGGACTTACCATGCACCCCTACTAACTCGGCGCTAGCGCTATCCATAACGCCGTCACCGATAATGGTATAGTCAAATTGTTCTTGAACATCCGTATCAAAAGATTTTTGGTACACCGCGTTGCTGGTATCGATAGTTAAATGCAGTTGATACCAACCACTATCGTGCTCGTTATCGGCCTGTACTTGGATGTAGTACTCGCCCTCTGCAGGAGCGGTAAAGCTACCGCGCGGGCCCTGCCAATCTTCGGTGAACTTGTTAGTTCCATTATCGGTGAGTAATTGATTACCATCGGCATCGAAAATAAAAGCATCTACTTTGACCCGCTCGGCACCACTGACAAAGGCCATATTGACCCATAAGGTCTCACCTTCAGCCAGACTGACTTTGATCCAATCTTGATCGGCAAGGTTGCTGTCATCGCTATCGTTTTCGAGCTCACTCTGGTAGGTAAAGGAATAACCATCACGAATAATTTGCGGAATGTTGCCATCATTAAGGCTAAACAATGAACGATCACTTAAGTCCACTGTGCGGTGCCCTAAGAAGTCAACCCAGTCTACATCCTCAGCTCCAGCAATAATCGACAGCTGCTGAGTTTCAAAATTGCTATCGTGAATGCCTAAACCCACTCCATCATCGGAATCAAAGCGGATTTCATCACTACCACTGACGCTGCCGCCCACAGGGTTATCCACTCCGTCAAAGCTGATGTTATGGCCAGTATCATTCCACAATAAGGCTAAACTTGGCACAGTGATGGTGGAATGACCATCTTGGTTGGTTAGTATCACGTCACGGTTAGCGTCAACCACGGCTTCAAATTGAGTATTAATAACTAAATCGATAGAGTTCGCATCACCATCGAAGTCAGTGACCGTAACGGTGAAACTTTCTTGCTGCCCCCAACCATCGGCGGCCAAATCAAGCTCGTAAGAATACGCGCCAGTAACAAAGTTCAGCATCAACAAGCCACCCAAGGCAGTGGTTAGATTGAGCGTTTTGGCTTGTTCTGGATCCGCGTCAGGGTCGTAGGTATAGCGAACACCATCCACCACGATTTCACTAACAAAACCATCATCGGCCCCCACCATGAAGCCGTCTGTAGAGGCGGTACGCAACAAACCTAAGGAGGCTTCAACCTGCCCATCTAAATAGGTTTCTAGAATAGTAATGGCTAAGTCATTAGGATCATCCACAATGAAGGCGTATTCATCACTGGCTGACTCCGAAGCGACATCCTTGAGCACTTCTAGATCGGCTTTACCTATGCCTATCCCATAGCTGGTATCAATATGGTCTCGAACAAAGTTATCCCAAGCCGTTAAACCGCTCTCCCCTTGATACTGAACAGTATCGTCAATACCATAACCCAGGTTCGGTTCACCGTCGGAAATAAAGTAAAGCAGAGTATTATCGGCACTAGGCTGTTGGTCCGTGCCACTACTCGCAATCACTTCATTCAGCGCGGCATCATAGTGAGTGCCTCCGCCAGAACTGAGATCGTTTAAGAATTCAATCGCTTCGGCAACGTTGTCGCTAATCCAGCCGCTGCTTTTTACATTGTCTGAAAAACCGATAATCTGAATATTTACATTGCCTCGTTCATCGGCTTGTTCAATCAAGGCCGTTAGCGCTTCCACCGCAATATTCAAGTAATTTAATCCATCGCCGTGCTCGCCATTGGTCATACTGGCAGAAGTATCCAAAACCAAGACTAAATTGGTGGTGGCGGGCTCAGGGCTAGAGGTAAAGCTGTGAACAATATCGCTACCAATCGGTTGGTCATCTAAAATGCTCACCTTGAGCTGACTCTCACTTACAAAGCCGCTACTTGGTTGACTGACGATGTAAGTAAAGTTCTCACTCACATCATCACCAGCTAGATTCGCTTGAGTAAGTTGGTATTGATAATCACCAGCAGAGTGGCCGTTATAATCGGCGGTATAAACACTCAATTCACCATAAGCGCTGGAAATATTGATCACCCCGTTGGCATCTGGCGTGTAGGGCTGGCCGTCATAAGTCACGCTAGTAAGCACTAGCCCGTCCTGTAGACCCTGATCGTTACTCAGTAAGTTCCCTTCAGCTAAAGTATCGGCCTCGCTGGGTTGAGAACCGTTAGTTAAACCTGATTCGGCGACTTGCGCCACATCGCTAGATAAATTAATCACATTGCCAGTGACTTGGGCTGAGCTCTGATTGCCATAACTGTCTTGCACGACATAGGAGAATGCTACACCACCACTAGCATCGGCATTAGCGGTGAAAGAAAACTCTCCCGCTTCATTCACATGCACGACACCTTGAGCCAATACAATATCTTGAGCAAAGCCTGGTCTGAGAGCATGCCCGTCGATGGATTGAATGCTTAGGCCATCCCCTTCGGGATCCGAATCGTTAGCCAATAAATCTAAGTCTACCGTTTGTCCGGCTTCTAGATGAGAGAAATCATCATTCTGGGCATCTGGCGCTTCATTTACTCTTATCACATTAGCAATGTCGCTATCGCTGGCGCTCTTGCCATTGGCTGTGACTTCCACGCTGATGTTCAGCTCGCTTAAGTTTAAGCTGTCGTCATTCACCGCCGCCACGCCGGCTGCGGTTAACTTCACTTGCTGGCCATCGAGAACAAAGTAACCATCATCGTTATTTAATAACTGGTAAGTCTGAACATCGCCTTCAGGATCACTGGAGCTGAAGTTGGCCACCACTGTGTCGGTGCTTACCGCTTCTTCGGTGACATCCTGAGCGACCACTTCAATGGATGGGCCTTCATCCACACGCAAAATATTCGCCACATCACTGTCGCTGGCACTCTTGCCATTGGCGGTGACTTCTACACTGATGTTCAGCTCGCTCAAATTCAGGCTGTCATCATTCACCGCCGCCACGCCGGCTGCGGTTAACTTCACTTGCTGGCCATCGAGGACAAAGTAGCCATCATCGTTATTTAATAATTGGTAAGTCTGGACATCCCCTTCCGGATCGCTAGAGCTGAAGTTGGCTACCACCGTATCGGTGCTCACCGCTTCTTCGGTGACATCCTGCGCTACTACGTCAATTGAAGGGCCTTCATCCACACGCAAAATATTTGCCACATCACTGTCGCTGGCGCTCTTGCCGTTGGCGGTGACTTCTACGCTGATGTTCAGCTCGCTTAAGTTTAAGCTGTCGTCATTCACCGCCGCCACGCCGGCTGCGGTTAACTTCACTTGCTGGCTATCGAGAACGAAGTAACCATCATCGTTATTTAATAACTGGTAAGTCTGAACATCGCCTTCCGGATCGCTAGAGCTGAAGTTGGCTACCACCGTATCGGTACTCACCGCTTCTTCGGTAACATCCTGCGCCACCACCTCAATGCTCGGGCCTTC
>NZ_JBNKPP010000257.1:0-9684 GCF_050295395.1 Agarivorans sp. | reverse complement strand
ATATTCCAATAACTTAAAACAAAAAACACAAACTATCAGCTGATCTGTAACCCCAACAAAAAAGGCGCTGATACAGCGCCTTTGTTAAATCAAAGCCAAACACCTTACAACTTAAAGGCACTCACCTTACTCTGCAGCTGCTCAGCTTGCTTCCTTAGCTCCTGCGACTGCGCCAAGTTTTCACTCACCCCTGCGGTCAATTGGTCGCTAACATCTTTAATCGATACGATATTTTGCGAAATCTCACCGGTCACATGGGTTTGCTCTTGAGCAGCGGTGGCAATTTGCGTCGCCATATCACTGATCACCGATACCGAATTGGTAATTTCTTCTAAAGCATTTGAGGCTTTATCGGCATCTTCCACCGAACCACCCGCTAGGCGAGAGCTGCTTTCCATTAAGGCAACAGCACGGTCGGTAGTTTTTTGTAGAGTTTCAATGGTGCTCTTAATCTCTTCTGTAGAGGTATGGGTGCGCTGTGATAATACCCTCACTTCGTCAGCTACCACCGCAAAACCACGCCCTTGCTCACCGGCGCGAGCCGCTTCAATGGCAGCATTTAAGGCCAATAAGTTAGTTTGTTCGGCAATGCCCTGAATGGTCGACAATACGGTACTAATTTCGACGGCGTGTTTGCTGAGTTCGGCAATCACTAGGGCCGCTTCATTTACTTCATCGGCCAAAGAATTAATTGAACTCTTAGTATTCATAACTAACTCATGACCACTGCTAGTGCTATGAGTTGAATCCTGCGCAGCTTGCGCAGTACGATCAGCGTGCGAGGCAATTTCTTGAGTTGCCGACGCCATTTCAGTCACCGCGGTGGCCACCATGGCAATTTCTTGCTGTTGACCTTCAATCTCGGCTACCGACTGGGTCGCGCGTTTACTACCAATATCCGATTGCTCGGCGAGCTGATTAGATTGCTGCTGAATATGGCTGATCAATTGCTGTAAGGTCGCCACAAAAGTATTAAAGTTACTGGCCAATTCGCCCACTTCATCTTTAGTGTCAATATCGATGCGCTGGCTTAAGTCACCATTACCTTGAGCAAACTGCGCCAAGGCCGCTGATACTGTGGCCAAAGGTCTAAACAGCACATTACACAATACGCTAAATAAAATCACACAGCCTGCCACAACCAACAGCGTCACAATAATTTGCCCTAACACTGCTTTGTATAAAGGCGCTACCAGCGAGTCATAGTCAATCACACTCACGGTAATTAAAGGTTTGCCGCTAATGGCTTTAGCAAAAATAACGAACTCTTTACCATCAATAGTAATTAAGCGCGAGCGGTCTGAAGAAGCCGCTTGTTGTATCTCGCTAAAATTAAGCCCCAACTGAGCAATACTTTGATTTAACAACTTGGCATCGGGGTGGACAAATACATTGCCCTGCTTATTCACAATAAACATGTAGCCTTCACCCGGCAAAATCACTTTATCCAAGCTGTTAAGAATATCGGTAATCTCTACATCCGCTCCCAATACCACTTGCTTGCCATTGAGCTTTATCGCCTTACCTAAAGACACCACATTGGCACCAGTTGCCGCGGCCACCGTGGGGTTATCCATAAAGACTTGCTGAGGTGCCTTTAAAGCATTGATATACCAGCCCCACTTACGCGGGTCATCGTTACCCGGAGGCAAAACAACGCCATTAGCATTTTTTTGCGAGCCATCGGGGTAGGCCAGAAACACATTATCAAAGGCCGCCGCATCGCGCACTTGAGCCAAATGAGCAACAATCTGTTCCTCTTTGGCCTCTTTCGATATAGAGCTTAAAGAACGTTCTTTTGATAATAGCCAGTCACTTACATATTGATTGTAAGATGCCGAGGCACTCATCAAGCGCTGTTCCACATCAAAATCCAAGCGTTCTGAAGCGGCACGAAATGACAGCGCCTCCACCAGAAAACCGCCAAGAATAATTGCTAAACTTGCCGACACAGCAAGCTTGATTTTTAAGGACCAACTTTTAAACATGGGCTTTCCTTTTGCCAATACTGATAACGATTCACTACACAGCAGTAAACCAAACCGTTTACCAAGGGTTTAACTATAGCAAGTAGAAACATTTAAGCTTGTGAACTGCGAAGGCTTATAGCATCAATGTGCTAATTTAGTGACAAAAATCTAACCTAGATTAAAAAACCGCTCAAAGAGCGGTTACATTTCATACAAAATTTGCGATTGTTCGCGATTAAACACTCATCCAGCGCTTCACGTCGGCTTCATCCACCTCGGCTTTGCTGCCTTGTAACACCACGTTGCCGCGATCCAGCACGGTGTAATGGTCGGCCAAGGCCACTGCAAAATCAAAATATTGCTCCACCAGCACTATCGCCATCTCGCCACGGTCGCGCAGCAGGGCTAATACTTTTTGAATGTCTTTGATAATAGAGGGTTGAATACCTTCGGTAGGTTCGTCCAGCATCAACAGCTTAGGGCGCATGATTAAGGCGCGGGCGATTGCCAGCTGTTGCTGCTGACCACCCGATAAATCGCCGCCGCGGCGACTGAGCATTTGCTTGAGTACCGGGAACAAACGAAAGATTTCATCGGGAATAAAGCGCTCCGACTTAGGCAATACCGAAAAGCCAGTTTTCAGGTTTTCCAATACGGTTAACTGACCAAAAATTTCCCTCCCCTGCGGCACAATGGCAATGCCCTGTTTTGCCCGCTGCGCCGCCGACATTTTGCTAATGTCTTTACCATTAAACATGATGCTACCAGCACTAATGCTTTGCTGCCCTGCCAGCGCTTTTAATAAGGTGGTTTTGCCCACCCCATTACGCCCTAATACACAGCTAATCTTGCCCGGCTCAGCACTTAAATCCACGTTGTAAAGGGCTTGGCTGGCGCCGTAATAACTATCGACTTGAGAAAGTTCTAACATTTTGCCTCCTAGCGCCCTAAGTAAACTTCAATAACTTGTTGATTTTGTTGCACTTGCTCTAGGCTTCCCTGAGCCAATACCGAGCCTTCGTGCAACACCGTTACTGGGCAATCTAGCGCTTTAACAAAATCCATATCGTGCTCTACCACCACCAGCGAATGCTTCTTCGCCAGCTCTTTAAATAACTCGGCAGTGAGTGCAGTTTCTTCATCGGTCATGCCCGCTGCGGGCTCGTCAATCAGTAGCAACTGCGGCTCTTGCATGATTAGCATACCTATCTCTAACCACTGTTTTTGCCCATGCGACAGCGCACCAGCCAACCAGTCTTGTTTGTCGGCCAAGCGGATTAACGCAAGGGTATCGCCAATCTTTTTATTGTCGCTAGACGAGAGCTTGTGAATCAGTGATTCAAAAACCCCGCGCCGACCAGCCAAAGCCAGCTCTAAGTTTTCAAACACCGTGAGATTTTCTATCACCGAAGGCTTTTGAAATTTTCGACCAATACCGATGTTGGCAATTTCCGCTTCATCGTGTTGGGTTAAATCAATATCGTTCTTAAAAAACACAGTGCCTTCATCGGGGCGTAATTTACCGGTAATCACGTCCATCATGGTAGTTTTACCAGCGCCGTTGGGGCCAATAATGGCGCGCATTTGCCCTGGTTCTAGAATCAATGACAAACTATTGAGTGCCTTGAAACCATCAAAGCTCTTGGTCACACCATCCACATAGAGAATGGTGTCCTGTGGAATATGTACACTACGCATTGTTTACCGCTCCTTTGGCTGAAGGTTCAGACTGAGATGAAGACGAACTAGGCTCTGACATAGCAGACGAAGTTGGCTGTGCCGCCATGGCCGCACGCTCTTGGCGCTTAGCCTTGATGCTGCCATACAAACCCACCACACCCTTGGGTAGCCATAGCGTAGTAATCACAAACAAGGCCCCTAAGAAGAACAGCCACAGTTCAGGAAATACCCCAGTAAACCAAGACTTACCAAAGTTCACCAATAGCGCGCCAAATATCGCACCAAACAGCGTGCCGCGACCACCTACGGCCACCCACACAATACTTTCAATCGAGTTAAGTGGAGCAAACTCACCAGGGTTAATAATGCCCACTTGCGGTACATATAAGGCTCCAGCAACACCTGCTAGCATTGCCGATACCACAAATACAAACAGCTTAAAGCGCTCCACACGATAACCAATAAAACGAGTTCGGCTTTCGCTATCACGCACCGCAATCAATACTCGGCCTAGCTTAGAGTTAACAATCCAGCGGCATAAGATGTATGCGCCCGCTAGCGCCAAGGCACTTAAGGCAAACAACACAGCACGAGTGGAATCGGCCTGTAAGTTAAAGCCAAGTATGTCTTTAAAGTCGGTCAAACCATTGTTACCGCCAAAGCCCATGTCGTTGCGGAAGAAGGCCAGCATTAAGGCGTAAGTTAGTGCCTGAGTAATAATTGATAGGTACACCCCGGTAACGCGAGAGCGAAAGGCCAAGTAACCAAACACAAAGGCTAAAATCCCCGGCGCTAAAAACACCATTAACATAGCAAAGGGGAACATATCAAAGCCTAGCCAATACCAAGGTAATTCCGACCAATCGAGGAACACCATGAAGTCGGGTAATTCGGGATTAGCATACACCCCTCGGTCACCAATCTGACGCATCAAGTACATACCCATGGCGTAGCCGCCCAAGGCAAAAAATGCCCCGTGGCCCAAGCTGAGAATACCGCAATAACCCCATACTAAGTCCACCGCTACCGCCAGCAAGGCATAACACAGGTACTTGCCTAGCAGAGTGACCCAATAAGAGCTCAAGTGTAGAGGATTCTCAGGGCTTAGCGCCAAGCTCATTAAAGGCACTAAGATGGCTGAAACTAACAAGGCCAGCAACATCGTATTGCCGACTTTGTCTTTAACTAAAAATCTAACTAATAGAGACTTTGGCATGACTTAATCCTCCACCGTACGGCCTTTTAAGGCGAATAAGCCGCGGGGACGTTTTTGAATAAATAGAATGATGAATACCAATACCAGAATTTTGGCTAATACCGCGCCAGTAAAGGGTTCTGCCAGTTTGTTCGCCACCCCTAAGGTTAAGGCGCCAATCACCGTACCAAACAGGTTACCCACCCCACCAAATACCACCACCATGAAGGAATCGATGATGTAGTTCTGGCCAAGGTTTGGCCCAACGTTGGTTAACTGGCTTAAGGCCACACCCGCAATGCCGGCAATGCCCGAACCTAAACCAAAGGTCATGGCATCCACCCAACTAGAGCGAATGCCCATGGAGTTAGCCATGGCGCGGTTTTGGGTTACGGCGCGCATCTGCAAACCAAAGAAGGTTTTACGTAAAATGGTCCACAGCAGTGCCACCACCAAGAAACTAAAGACGATAATGTAAAGGCGGTTAAAGGTTAGCGACAGTACGCCATTAATTTCTAAGGAGCCACTCATCCACTGCGGGGTAATCACCGCTTGGTTTAAGGGGCCGAAGATACTGCGTACTGCTTGTTGTAAGATGAGGCTTAAGCCAAAGGTGGCCAATAGTGTTTCTAATGGGCGGCCATATAAGAAGCGAATAATGCCACGCTCAATCAGTACCCCCACTAAACCGGATACGACAAAGGCTGCCGGCACCGCCACCAATAGTGACCATTCAATATTATTAGGCATCAGCTGCTGAATCACATAGGTGGTGTAGG
The DNA here is from genome assembly GCF_050295395.1 of Agarivorans sp. NCBI lineage: Bacteria > Pseudomonadati > Pseudomonadota > Gammaproteobacteria > Alteromonadales > Alteromonadaceae > Agarivorans > Agarivorans sp. Next base: position 4,060 of record NZ_JBNKPP010000257.1, on the reverse strand, counting down.
CACCCAACATGATCATTTCACCGTGGGCCATGTTAATCACGCCCATTACCCCAAAGGTAATTGCGAGGCCAACAGCGGCCAGCAGCAATACTGCGCCCAAACTCAAGCCAAAATAGATGTTTTCGGCTATGCCATTAATTTTCACTAGCTGCTGGTTAGTGGCTACCGCCTTATCAATCGCGGCACGCACTTGTGGATCTTGCTCTTTAGCCTGCTGTTGATTCAGCACGTTTCTTGAGGCTTGGTCCAATTGCCCTGACAACAGCTGAGCAGCGGCGATACGCGCTTGCGGCTCACCGTTTTGCAACACAATGATCGCCTGCATTTCTTTTAGCTTGGCAATCACCGCCTTATCTGACTCCGCCACCAAGCGCTTTTCTATCATCGGCATGAAGCTTTCGTCTGCTTCATTCATTAACGAGCGTACTGCAGCAATGCGCTCCGCTGGATCGGCAGCACTTAAACTAATTTGCGCTAAGCCACTGCGTAACTGGCGACGAATGCTGTTATTTACAGTGATTTTTCTAATTTTAGATTTGCTAACAGCGCCGAGTTCACTACCGTCAAGCACCGAACTGAGTTGATATTGGCCGTCTTTTTCTATGGCCACCACCACCTGTCGGTCGGATTTTAGATAGTACAGGTTGGCGTCGAGTAAACTTTGAAAAATGAGTTGGTTACGCTCATCATCGATGTCGATGAGCTGTTCGATTAGCACTTCTTTTTGATTATTATTTTTAGCGCTGGCGAAGGCCTGTACGACCTGGTTCCAATCACTTGCCGCAGCGGGTAATGCGATTAACAGTAGCAAAGCGCTTAGCCACAAGTGTGAAAGACGAGATATGTATATGCTCAAAACAATCCCTACTTTTTAATAGATGTTGTACAAAAGGCGCGGCTAACTCTGTCAGTCGCGCCTTTTTAAAGGCGTGCCCTAGGGCACTTTGTGATATGCGCGAGCTAAACTAGTAGTTCTGACCTGAACATTGACCCGTTTTAATATTGAAGTTGCCGCACTTAATGGGCGCAGTCCAATCAGCTACGATGGTGGCTGATTCTTCTAGGTGGTCAGTCCAAGCATCACCAATAACCCCACCCATGGTTTGCCAAACGATGTCGAACTGACCATCAGCTTGGATTTCACCAATCAGTACCGGTTTAGTGAGGTGGTGGTTAGTGTTCATTACTGCGTAACCGCCAGTCAGGTTAGGAACCACAATGCCGTACATCGCATCACGTACTGCATCAGTGCCAGTTGTACCGGCTTTTTCAACCGCTTCAGCCCACATCTTGAAACCGATGTAAGTGGCTTCCATTGGGTCGTTAGTCACTCGCTTGTCATCACCGGTGTAGGCTTTCCAAGCTTCGATGAAGGCTTCGTTGGCTTCGCTATCGGCGCTTTGGAAGTAGTTCCATGCGGCTAGGTGACCCACTAGTGGTGCGGTATCAAAACCAGATAGTTCTTCTTCACCTACTGAGAACGCAACAACAGGAATGTCTTCAGCAGAGATGCCTTGGTTGGCTAGCTCTTTATAGAAAGGTACGTTGGCATCACCGTTAATAGTTGAAACAACGGCGGTTTTCTTACCTGTGCTACCAAATTTCTTAACATCAGAAACAATGGTTTGCCAGTCAGAATGACCAAATGGGGTGTAGTTGATCATGATGTCAGCTTCTTTTACCCCTTTCGCTTTTAGATAAGCTTCAAGGATCTTGTTGGTGGTACGTGGGTAAACATAGTCAGTACCGGCTAATACCCAACGCTCTACACCTTCTTCATTCATCAAGTAATCCACCGCCGGAATGGCTTGTTGGTTTGGCGCAGCACCGGTGTAGAATACGTTTTTAGAGCTTTCTTCACCCTCGTATTGAACTGGGTAGAACAACATGCCATTTAGCTCTTCAACTACCGGTAATACCGACTTACGAGATACTGAAGTCCAGCAACCAAAAATCACATCCACTTTTTCTTTGTCGAGCAATTCGCGGGCTTTTTCGGCAAACAATGGCCAGTTTGACGCAGGGTCAACCACCACCGGCTCCAATTTTTTACCTAATAAACCACCCTTTTTGTTTTGCTCTTCAATCATCATTAATACGGTATCTTTCAGTGTGGTTTCACTGATGGCCATGGTGCCAGATAAAGAGTGCAATACGCCTACTTTAATGGTTTCTGCTGCTTGAGCTGCATTAAGAGAGAAGGCTAGCGCAACGCCACTGGCGACAGTAGCGAGCTTTTTCCATTTGCTTTGTTGTGTCATTGTGCTGTTTCCTATTTTTATAGTCTTTTTAAAGCATGCGATACCTCATGCAGTGCTGAACTCACTACAGCATCGACCATGCCAAAGAAACAAAACCAATAAAAAACAATACGTTAAATAACGTAGCCAAAATCAAACCCTGCTCAAAATGCACAGCAGCTGAGCGTTTGCCCTAAAAAGATGCACCAAAATGAGAGTTTACTAAATAGCCCCCATGACAACGCACCAATGACAAGCAAATGCACCAATATGGTTCTTCATGTAACAAACGTTTCATAGAAATCGCCCTAGAAACAGGCATGTAGGATAGATTGCCAAAACTGGTTTGTTTTTTGCTGTTAATAATGCAATAAATTTAAACCCTAGCTTCTTACAAGGATCAGTGTGAGCCAACAGACTCAAATAACGCCTTCAGCGCAGGATGCCCCCATTAAGCAAGGTTGGTTAGCCAAGCTCGAGCTAGGCTTTGCCCCCATCGCCAACAAAACCCGCTTAAGCCTAAATCGAAGTTTTGGCCCACTGCGGGTGCAACGCCCCTTTCACCCAGAGCTGGAAGCACCAGACTGCTGCCATGTTTATTTGCTGCATCCTCCGGGGGGCTTAGTGGCTGGAGACCAGCTACTAATGAACGTAGAGTGTTTAGAGGGCAGCAAAGTGGTGCTCACCACGCCCGCCTCGGGCAAACTTTATCGCTCTAACTTGGCCCGCCAACAACAAGCCCAGCAGCAACGCTTTCACCTAGAAAATAACAGCAGCTTAGAATGGCTACCGCCAGAAACCATCGTCTTTAACGGTGCGCAAGGGCGTTTAGACAGCCACTTCATGTTGCAAGGTAATGCCCAGCTAATTGCTTGGGAAATCACCTGCCTAGGCCGCCAAGCCAGTGACGAAGAATTTGAGCACGGCGAACTATTACAATCAATTAAAGTGTATCGCGAGCAGCGTCCACTACTGATCGAAAACACCCGTATCGACAATGCCGTGAGTGCCAACAACCCGGCGGCCTTAGCCGGGCAATCGGTATACGCCTGCATGCTGGCCACCGTTGACCAACTTAGCGAAACCCTGCAAAAACAACTACTGGAAAGCCTGCGTAGCCAATTGGACTGCCCACAATTGGGCTTAAGTTTACTCAGAGGTTTACTGGTATTGCGTTATCTGGGTAATAACGCCGAGCAAGTAAGAAAACAGTTTGAACAAGCATGGGCCATTATTCGCCCCTGTACCTTGGGCTTGAAAGCAGTAGCCCCACGCATTTGGAATACCTAATTTAAACCGATCACGAGGCCAATATGGAATTAACCCCAAGAGAAAAAGACAAGTTATTGTTGTTTACCGCCTTCCTCGTCGCCGAGCGACGCAAACAAAAAGGCTTAAAGCTCAACTACCCAGAAACGGTGGCTTATCTGTCAGCCAGCATCGTAGAAGGCGCTCGCGAAGGACGCAGTGTTGCCGAATTGATGAGCTGGGGGCGCACCCTGCTAAGTCGTGACGATGTGATGGATGGCATCGCCGAGATGGTTCATGAAGTACAAGTTGAAGCCACCTTCCCCGACGGCACCAAGCTTGTCACCGTGCATAACCCGATCCCTTAGGCCCAGTACAGAGGAACAGAATATGACACCTGGAGAACTGATTATTGAGGATGGCGAAATCGAGCTAAATGTCGGTTTAGCCACCATCACCATCGATGTGGCCAACAGCGGAGACCGTCCGGTACAGGTAGGCTCTCACTACCACTTTGCCGAAACCAACCCGGCCTTGCTTTTCGACCGTCAAGCCGCTCGCGGCTTTCGACT